>NZ_KV808688.1:119078-175079 GCF_001812365.1 Anaerococcus sp. HMSC065G05 | reverse complement strand
TTTTATTTAAGATCATTTTCATGGTATTATTGTTTTTTCCAATCATATTTATATTTTTTATAAATAGATTTTTATCGGCAAATTTTGCTTTTGGATTATCTTTTCCAAAAGGTTCTAGTCTTTGTAAACTTTCGGCAAATTCCAGTGAAAGTTTGTCTATAGGTATTTGAGCATCAATATTTATAATATTTACAAAATCATCTTTTTTTAATTTTGATTTATCATTTAATTTTTGCCTAAATTCCTCAACCTTATCACTTCTTATAGAAAGTCCGCAAGCCATAGGATGTCCACCGAATGATTCAAGTACATCTTTTATTTCAAAAACTTCCTTGTAAATATTATAAGCTTCTATGCTTCTTCCAGAGCCTTTTAAAATCCCATTTTGACTTGACTGAGTCATAATTATAGTAGGTTTATTAAACTTTTCTTTAATTCTTCCAGCTATAATTCCACAAATACTTTCTTCAATATTTTCAACATCTACAATAATAATATCATCATTATAATATTTTTTATCTTTTATATTTTCTAAAGTTTTTTCAAGACCTATATTAGTCAATTCTTTTCTTTCAGTATTTAAGCTAACAAGTTTTTTTGCATAAGTACGAATTTTTTCTATATCATCTTCCATTAGCATATCAATAGCAAGTTTTGCAGTAGAAAGTCTACCAGTAGCATTCATACATGGTCCAATTATAAATCCAAGCGTATAAGCACTAACTTCTCTATTCCAAGAATTTTCTTCAACCAAGGCTTTTATAGCTAGTTTTTCAGTATTATTAATTCTTTTTAGACCTTCTCTTACAAAAATTCTATTTTCATCAGTAAGTGAAACAACATCACAAACCGTTCCCATAGCTACATATTCCAATAAACCATATAAATATTCCATATCTCCATCAAGTCTTTGGTACAAAGCTTGTATTAATTTAAAAGCAACTCCTGCTCCGCACAAATCATCAAATGGATAAGTATTGTCAAGTCTTTTTGGATTTATAACGCAATCAGCTTGAGGTAAAATTTGCTCAACCCATTCCCCATCTTCTTTTTTTGAAACTTGATGGTGGTCGGTCACTATAACTTTAATCCCATTTTCTTTTAATCTTTTTACTTGATCGATAGCACTAATTCCATTATCACAAGTGATAATAAGACTTACATTTGCTTCTATAGCCCTATCAATCATTCTATCGCTAATCCCATAGCCATCAATAACTCTATCAGGAATATCATAGCTTATATCATCATAAAAATATAATAAACCATCCAAAAGTGTCATAGTTGAGCTTATACCATCTTGATCATAATCTCCAAAAATCCTAATAGATTCTCCGTTTTCCATAGTTTCAATAATTAAATCAATAGCTTTTTCCATATCTTTTAATAAAAAAGGATCATGAAGCTTTTCTAAAGTAGGATTAATAAAACTATCAACAACTTTCGGATCGACTATATCTCTATTTGCAAGTATCAATGCTTCTAATTTGGTAATATTTTTATTTTTTAAATTTGATAAATAATTATTTTTTTTATTATATATATACCACTTGGTCATAATTTCCTCTCTTATGAATAAATTATACCATTTTTAGAATCAATATAAAGATATGGATAAAGGCAATGTTAATTATAAAATACAAAGTTAAAAATTTTGATAAATTATAAATTATTTTGCATTTATTTTAAATGATGATAAAATAATAAAATAAAATTTAATGGAGAATTATATGGTAGATATATTAAAAAGTTTTAATGATTTGCTATGGGGTTTGCCTTTGATTTTGGCAATTGCTGGAACAGGAATATACATAAGCATAAAAACTCAAGCAATTCAATTTAGAAAATTAGGATACGCTTTAAAAAATACTTTGGGAAAAATTTTTGAAAAACATAGCCGTCATGCCAAGGGAGATATAAGTCCTTTTGGTGCTTTAGCAACGGCTCTTGCAGCTACAGTTGGAACTGGAAATATTGTTGGTGTTTCTCTTGCAATTATTTTGGGAGGGCCTGGTGCAATATTTTGGATGTGGATTGCAGCCTTATTAGGAATGGCTACAAAATTTTCTGAAGTAACCTTAGCAGTTGCTTATAGGGAAAAGAAAAATAGGAAATATGTTGGCGGACCAATGTATTATATTGAAAAGGGTCTAAATAATAAAAAACTTGCAAAAACTTTTGCAATTTTTGCAGGAATTGCCGTTTTTGGAATTGGAGATTCTACCCAATCAAATGCAATTTCAGGTGTACTTAAAGATACTTTTGGAGTAAATACAATAATTAGTGGAATAATTTTATCGATTATAGCTGGTGTTGTAATAGTTGGAGGAATAAATTCAATTACAAAAGTTACTGAAAAGTTAGTTCCATTAATGTCCCTTCTTTACATTCTTGGTTGTTTATGGATTTTATTTTTAAACAAAGCAAATATTTTGCCAGCTTTTAAATCAATTTTTCTAGGAGCTTTTAGTCCAAAAAGTCTTGGCGGTTCTTTTGCTGGTCTTTCTGTTAAAGCAGTTATATCTGCTGGTGTTGCTAGAGGAGTTTTTACAAACGAAGCTGGTTTAGGTTCATCTCCTATGGCTCATGCATGTGCAACAACTGATCATCCTATACGCCAAGGTCTTTGGGGAATTAGTGAAGTTTTTGTAGATACAATTATAATCTGTACCATGACAGCTCTAGTAATTCTTTCTACAAATGTAGATATTACTGATACAAACAATGCAGCAAGCCTTGTTGCACGTGCTTTTGCAACAGGCTCAAGTTTTGGAAATATTATAGTATGTGTTGGTTTAAGTCTTTTTGCCTTATCAACAATCCTTGGCTGGGCATATTATGGAGAAACGGCTCTTACATATTTATTTGGAGATAAAATTATAATTCCTTATAGAATTTTGTACGTTATTTTCGTTTTTGTTGGAGCAAATATTGATCTTGGAGTAGCTTGGATTGTAGCAAATATTTTAAATGGTTTTATGGCTTTGCCAAATCTTTTTGCAGTTGTAACTCTTAGTCCTGTTGTAGTAAAACTAAGTAAAGATTTCTTTAAAAATCCAGAAAAAATTAGAAAAAGTCCAGAAGAATATAAATCATGTATAGAAATAAAATAAAATATTTATATAATCCCAAATAAAAAAACCTAGCTTAGACCAAATTAATTAAAGTCCAAGCTAGGCTTTTTTTATTTTAAATTTCTATAATATTTTCGATACTTTCAATCTTTACTAAAATATATGAAAATTTGTCATCTTTTCCGCTAATAATAAGGCAATCTGTTTTATTAAATTCTACTACTTCTCCAATAATTTTACTTTCGGTTATAATTTTTGAACCGATTTTAAGATTTTCTTTTATAAATTTTTTATTCTTCTTCCTATTTATATCGTCCTTTAAAGAATAAAAATAAAACATCAAAGCTAAAATTATTAAAATAATATATTCTAATTTAAGATTCATATCCATACTTTTTATAAAATTCTTTTTTAAATTCCAAAAATCTATCTTCCATTATAGCTTTTCTTATATTTTCACATAATTTAAGTAAGAAATATAAATTATGATAAGTTAAAAGCCTTGCTCCCAAAATTTCATTTACATTTACAAGGTGTCTTAGGTAAGCTCGTGAATAATTTCTACAAGTATAACAATCACAATCATGATCAAGTGGTGTGAAATCTTCCTTGTATTTTGCATTTCTTACAACAAGTCTACCTTCTGATGTTATAGCTGTTCCATTTCTTGCAATTCTTGTAGGCAAAACGCAATCAGCCATATCAATACCTGCTTCAAAAGATTCAAATAAATAATCAGGACTTCCAACTCCCATATTATATCTTGGTTTATCTTCTGGCAAAAGCGGAGTTGTATATTTTAAAAGTCTTATCATTTCTTCTTTTGGCTCTCCAACAGACAAGCCTCCCAATGAATATCCATCAAAATCCATTGCACAAGTTTCTTCAACTGATCTTTTTCTTAAATCTTCAAACATTCCACCTTGAATAATTCCAAATAAGGATTGGTCTTTGTGGGAATTTTTTTTGTGATAATCAAGTCCTCTTTTTGCCCATCTAACTGTTCTTTCAACAGAATTTTCTACATATTTATAATCTGCAGGATAAGGAATACATTCATCAAAGCTCATCATTATATCTGAATGAATATCATTTTGAATTTCAATTGACTTTTCTGGTGTAAATAAATGTTTTGAACCATCAATATGAGATCTAAAAACTACACCTTTTTCAGAAATATCTCTAGTATCAGACAAAGAAAAAACTTGAAATCCACCACTATCTGTAAGTATTGGTCCATTCCAATTCATAAATTTATGAAGACCACCAGCTTTTTTCATAATATCCATGCCAGGTCTTAAATACAAATGATAGGTGTTTCCCAAAATAATTTTTGCATCGATTTCTTTTAATTCTTCAACACTCATAGTTTTTACTGTAGCCTTTGTTCCAACTGGCATAAAAATCGGTGTTGGTATATCTCCATGATCTGTGTGAATTATTCCACATCTTGCATTGGAATATTTATCTTTTTTTATTAATTCATATTTTATCGGCATTTTCTCTCCTATTTTAAAAACATTGCATCGCCAAAGCTAAAGAACCTATATTTTTTATCAACAGCATCCTTATAAGCATCTAAAATTATTTCTTTGCTAGCTAAAGCTGACACAAGCATTATTAGAGTAGATTTTGGCAAATGAAAATTTGTTATTTGACAATCTATAACATTAAATTCAAATCCAGGATAAATAAATATATCAGTCCAACCTGAATCTTCTTTTATTTGTCCATTTTTTTTGTAAACTGATTCAAGTGTTCTTGTAGTCGTTGTTCCTGTTGAAATAATTCTCTTATTATTTTTCTTTGTTTCATTTATTAAATCTGCAGTTTCTTTGCTTATTTGATAAAATTCAGAATGCATTTTATGATTTTTTACATCGTCAACTTTTACAGGTCTAAAAGTTCCAAGCCCAACATTTAAAGTTATGTAAGCTAATTTAACACCTTTTTCTTCTATTTTTTTAAGTAATTCTTTTGTAAAATGAAGACCTGCTGTTGGTGCAGCAACTGAACCAGGATTTTTGGAATAAACTGTTTGGTATCTTTCTTTATCTTTTAGTTTTTCTTTTATATAAGGTGGCAAAGGCATATTTCCAAGTCTATCTAAAATTTCTTGAAAAATTCCATTATAAAAAAATTCGACAATCCTATTGCCATCTTCTTTAATATCAATAACTTCAAGGCTTAACTCATCAGAAAAAATACATTTTGTTCCAATTTTCATCTTCTTACCAGGTCTAACTAAGACTTCCCACTTATCATCTTCAATATTTTCAAGCAAAAATACTTCGATTTCTTCTTCTTTCCCTTCTCTATGACCAAAAAGTCTTGCAGGTATAACTCTTGTATCATTCATTACAAGAAGGTCGCCTTCATTTAAATAATCTATAATATCATAAAAATGTTTATCTTCTCTTTTACCAGTTTTTCTATCAACAACCATTAATCTAGAAAAATCTCTCTTATCTGCTGGATGTTGAGCAATTAATTCTTCTGGTAAATTGTAATCAAAATCTTCTGTTCTCATTATTTATCCTCATATTTTAATCCGTAATGTTCATAAGCTTTTCTTGTCAAAATTCTTCCTCTTGGAGTTCTTGTTAAAAACCCAATTTGTAATAAATATGGCTCATAAACATCTTCTATTGTTATATTTTCAATTCCTGTTGATGCTGCAATAGTATCAATTCCAACAGGACCTCCTGAAAAATTTTCATACATAGTTAGAACTATTTTTTTATCCATATTATCAAGTCCCATAGGATCAACTTCTAATAATTCTAAGCCCTCACAAGATGTTTCATAATCTATAATTTCATCTTTTTTTACTATTGCATAATCTCTTACTCTTCTTAAAAGTCTATTTGCAATTCTTGGAGTTCCTCTACTTCTTCTAGCAATTTCAAACGCTCCCTTATCCTCTATTGGAATTTCTAAAATATCAGCAGACCTTTTTACAATTTTTGTCAAATCTTTTGTATCATATAGGTTTAAGGATAATAAAACACCAAACCTATCCCTTAATGGTGCAGAAAGCATTCCGGCTCTTGTTGTAGCACCAACCAAAGTAAATTTTTCCAAATCTATTCTAATAGACTGAGCATTTGGTCCTTTTCCTACAATAATATCAAGAGCAAAATCTTCCATAGCAGGATATAAAATTTCTTCAACTGATCTATTTATCCTATGAATTTCATCAATAAATAATACATCTCCCTTGTCAAGATTTGTAAGAATACTTGCAAGATCAGATGGTCTTTCTATAGCAGGTCCACTTGTAATTCTAATATTTACTCCCAATTCATTGGCAATTATATTTGAAAGGGTTGTCTTACCAAGTCCTGGAGGACCTTGCAATAAAACATGGTCAAGAGCTTCTTCTCTTTTTTTTGATGATTCAATAAAAATTTTCAATTTTTCTTTAGCCTTATCTTGACCTATATAATCTTTCAGCCACTTTGGCCTTATAGTCATTTCTTTATATTTATCATTTATTTGCTCGTTAGAGCCAACTATTCTTTCATTTTGGTCATACATATTATCACCCTAAATCATTCGCTTCAAAGACTCTTTAATAATTTCTTCAAGACTAAGATCACTATCTTTTAGGCTAGCAAGAACTTTATCTATGCTATTTCTTTGATAGCCAAGATTAAGTAAAGCCTCTCTTGCAACTTCAATTTCTCCATTAGAAGAAATATTATCAAAATCTTGATTAGAAATTGAAATATCATCATTAATAGCCATTTTCTTAACCTTATCAACAAGCTCAAGAATAATTCTTGATGCAGTTTTTTTACCAATCCCCTTAGCCTTGGTTAAAGTATCAATATCATTATTTACTATAGCAAGTTTAATCTTATCTACATTTAAAGTTGACAAAATTGCTATAGCGTTTTTTGGTCCTATTGTAGATACACTTGTTAAAAGCTCAAAAACTTCTAATTCATCTTTTGACGAAAAACCAAATAAAGATATATCATCTTCTCTTACATTCATTTTTGTAAAAATTTTAAATTCATTATTTATTTCAAGAGTTTTTATAGTATTAAAAGAAGAATTAATAGAGTAACCTATATTGTTATTTTCAATTACAAAATTATCTTCTCCTATATATTTTATTTCTCCAATTATATAACTAATCATTAATTCATCCTAAATTGTTCTTTAAATCTTTGACTAAAAGCGTGAGTTAAAGACACTGCCAAAGCATCAGCAGCATCATCTGGTTTTGGAATTTCACTTAAATTTAGTAAAGTTGTAACAGTTTCTTGCATTTGTTTTTTATTTGCCCTACCAAATCCAGTAATAGCTTGTTTTATTTGTAAAGGAGTGTATTCATAAATCGGAAGATTATTAACCTGTGCACACAAAACTTGCACTCCTCTTGCATGTCCTACAGTAATAGCCGTTTTAACATTTTGATTAAAAAATAATTCTTCTATGGCAAATTCATCTGGCTTATACTGTTTAATTATATCATTTAAATTATCATATAAAATCTTGAGCCTTTCAGGAGTTTTAGTTTTTGAAGAAGTTGTAACAACACCATTTTCCAAAACTTTATATCTATTTCCATTAACTTCTAAAACTCCATAACCCATAATAGCAATTCCTGGATCAATCCCTAAAATAATCATACTAACCTTTCTTAAACTTACAATTAAAAAAGGGCTAATTGCCCTTTTGTTTTAATGATACCTATTAACAACTTCTATACAAAGTCCCTTCCAATAATAATTAGCATAGACATCAATAGCTATATTGTAAAGTAGGCTTACTAATTTATCATTAATTTCTTGAGCCTGCTTTAATGTAATATCTTCAGTATAAATCATATCAATATCAAAAGCTAATTGCTTATTAGTATTCACATCAAGATTTAAAACTTTTAACTTTAAATATGTATCAGCATATATTTTTACACTTTTTCTAATACTTGAAACCAAATCTTTATTGTCATAAATCTTTTTTATATAATTATTTTTCTCTTGATTAACATAAGGATTATCTTCTGTAAAAATTTCATTTTCTTCAAATAAAAAAACATCCCCATAATAGTTAATAGCAAGATACTCTAAATCATCAATTAATTTTTTATCTTTAAAAGCTTCATATTCACTTTTTAAAGTCAATAAAAATTCAAACCTGTCCAAATCATTTCCTATTGTTTTATCTAAGCTAATAATGATTTGATCTATATCAGACAGATACCAAAAATTCTTTTTCAAATTTTTTAATATGTATGGTTTTATGAAAAATTTATTTTTTTTATAATTTCTAAAATTTTTATTATCATATAATGACATCAATGTATTTAATGAAGATATATCTTCATTAATTAAATAATCATATTCAAGTTTTTCAATTATTGGTTTTTTTTCCGCACTTGATGTCATATTTCTTATCCCTCTTCTTAGTCTGTAAATAAATTTTAACATAAAATCAAATAAATTTATTTAAGTTTATTTACAGAAAAATAAAAATAGCTAAAACAAATGAATAATTTATGCAATATTTCCTAAATATTGTATAAATTAATTGTAAATTAGCTATTTAAAAAAATTCAATTTAATTTTATTCATTGAAAAATTTATTAAAATTGATGAAAATCTACATTCAAATCACTTAACAAAAAAGTATAGTTTACATCTTTTCTCTCAACATGAATTTTCGTTTTTTCTCTTAATTTTTTATTATTGTATAATCTTTCTATAAGTTCATAGCTTGGATTTATAGCATGAGCATTTCCAACTTTTTCAAACATAGAAAAATCCCCATTAGTATCTCCATAAGCATGTGAATTTTCTAAGTCTATATTATATTTTTCTGTCAAAAAATCAATTGATTTTTTCTTATTTTTGCTATCCCACATTGGCAATATTTTGCCTGTAAATTTATCTTTGTCATCAAAAATATATTTTGTTGCGATAGTATGGTCAGCTCCATAAATTTTTGCAAAATCTCTAACCAAAAAATCTGGAGAACCTGAAATCACAAATATTTTATATCCCATTTTTTTGTGATATTCTAAGGCATTTTTTGTCACTCTATAAATTTTACTTTGATTATTTTCGATAACTTTTTTTGCATATATATTTATAGTTTTTTTATCTATTCCTTTTAAATTTTTTTGATAAAGCAATGATGCTTTATCAAGGTAATCTTCATAAGGACCTTTTCTATCTTGATATTTTTGATATAAGGGTTTCACATTTTCTTCCCAATTTTCCTTATCTAAAATTCCATCTTTAGTCATCAAAAAATAATGTTCTATTAATAATGAATTTCTAAATAAGGTTCCATCTATATCAAAAAATGCCGCCTTATTTTTTTGCATTTTTTTTCACCTTTTTTTGCTGATTGCTATCTTCTTTTACACCATTAACCAAATCGATTATAATTGCAGCAAAAATTCCTATAAAGGCATTTGATAGTAAAATCACTCCTATCCAAGCCAAATTAAGTCCTATTGCTGTTGTTAAATTTACAAAAGCTATAATTCCAATAGCCAATCCAACAATTCCTATTATAAAAGATGGGTAAAATTTTACAATTTTATCGTCATTATTTTTGCTTATAAAATATGTCAACCCTATTATCACTAATGCTAAGATTGGCAAAACAATAAGCTTTGATATATTATTTGCTACTAAAGTTATTAAACCTGCCATATTTATTCCTTTTTTAAATCTATTCTATCAAATTTTATTTTCTTATCATATTCTAAAATTACAAATCCAGCCTTATTATCTCTTGGAAGAGTCGGAGAACCTGGATTTAGTAAATATAAGTTAAAATCTTTTAAATATTCAAAAAAATAAGTGTGAGTGTGACCGAAAATTACAATATTACAATCATAATCTAGGGCTTTTTGAAGAAGTTTTTCTTTAGAAAAGTAAACCCCTTCTTTGTGACCATGAACTAACAAGATATTATTATCTCCTAGAGGTATTATTTGTTCAAATGGATTTTTATAATCTCCATAATCATTATTCCCCTTAACTGTTATATAATTTATACCAGTGATTTTTGAAATATTATAAGCATCACTGGTATAATCTCCAGCGTGTATCATAAAATCTACATGATTTTTTTTTATAAAATTCAATATAGAATGATAATCTCCATGAGTATCACTTGTTACCAATATCCTCATTAAATTCTTCTTTCAACAAAAATTTTTTGAATTTTTCTAAAGCCAAGGACCTATGACTATATAAATTCTTTTCTTCATCAGTCATTTGACCAAATGTTTTATCCAATTCTTTAACTTTAAAAATTTGATCATAGCCAAAGTCCTTATCGCCATATTCTTTTTTACTTATTTCTCCATTTATTTGGCCATCAAAATAATAATCTTTTCCTTTATCATCTATAAAGCACACTGTAGTTTTAAAATAAGCATCTCTACTTTCACAATTTTTTAATTCATCTAATAGTTTATCTCTATTGTCTTTATATGTTGGATTATCTCCAGCATATCTATGAGAATAAACACCTGGTCTTAAATCTAGTGATTTTACAAATAAACCTGTATCATCAGCAAGTGTTGGTACTTTTAAAATATCATATAAAGTTTTTGCTTTTTTATAAGCATTTTCTTTTAATGTTTCTCCATCTTCCTCAACTTCAAAATTATTTATATTATAATCTTTAGTCGTATATATTTTTATATTCTCCCCTAAAATTTCTTTAATTTCTCTAACCTTATCTTTGTTAGATGTTGCTAGTACTATCTTCATATTCACCTCTTAATAAATCTTATCAAATATTTTAAAGTTAAGTCAATTTTTTGTTTTATTAATGTATGATTATATTATTATCGCTGAATAATTTCTCCCATTTTTCAGCATACGAACCCAAACCTTGTTCAAACATAATAATATCTGTTGAATTTGATAGTTGAATTGAAAATTTAGGATTTGGATCTATTAGTCCACTTCTTACATTATAAAATAAAATTTCATCTGGAGTTTGTACAGCAACATATTGTCCATTAACTAGCTCAAAATAATCTTTGGCATGACTGTTAATATTTTTTATCATATCAACTGTTATGTCCTTTTTATTTTGCTCTAAAAGCTCTTCTGTTATTGCCATATCTATAGGAAATGATTTTTGTTCTAAATTTTCATCCTTTTTCATTTGATAAGAAGATTCCAATTGCCACAAACCAAAATTTCTTATAAAACCAAAATTTGTAAAATCGTAAGATATTTTATTATCATCAAGAGAGCCTACATTTTGACTAATTTGATCATAAACAACATTTTTAAATATGTCCTTGCTCTTACTTTCTCCTGTAAATTCTTTAATTGTAAGAAAAGAATCATTTGATAACTGGTCAGTTTTTAACATAGCGTATTTATTTATTGGAAGTTTATCAGAAACTAAGTTGTAGTCAAAAGAAATATAATCTTCATCTACATAATTGATTTTTAAATCAATATCACTGTTTTCAAACTTATACTTATCCTTATTTTTTTTATCATTCATCTTGTTTTCTAATTTTATTGGATAAGCTAAAATATTATCGTATTTTTTATTTTTAGTATTTATTTCACATTTTAAACGCCAAAATTCTTCTTTTAAAGGGAAAAATATATGCTCGGCTTTTTCAATTCTCGCCATTTTATTTGGCTCAAGTCTTATACAATAAGTATAGTAATAATAATTTGGACTTGATGTATTATTATCAACTCTTTCCCTTACTCCTATTAATACACTTGTATCTTCTTCTACTTTTTCTCCAGTTTTTGTAGTAGTTCTCTCTTTTGACGCTCTCTTTGCATATTTTTTTATAACATTTCTTTTTACAGATTTATCTATTTTCTTTAAAATAACTGCACAATCTTCTTGAATATAAAAGATAGTATCTTTGTCTAAAACAACAAAATCTCTAGAATACAATTGTCCTTGATTTGCTGATAAAATTTTTACATATGATTTTGATGATAAATCTAAATCTAAGGACCTACTTTCTAAATAGGATTTTAAATTTACATATTTTGTAGAAAATTTTGGTGGATAAGCATAATCATCATTTAAAGCTACTAAATTTTTATCAATATATAATTTGTCATTTATTTTTACATTTGATAAATCAGTTGTGCCTGATGCCTTTTTTATTTCGCTTACTTGCCATGTTCCTTTTAAAATTGGATCTTCTACTTTTGGAGCTTCAATTAATTCTGTTACATCTTCAGGTCTTCCAAAACTACAAGCAGTTAAAACAAAAAGAAATATTAATAGTATTAATTTTTTAAATTTTTTCATACTTTAGCCCTCGGTAAAACTACAATGACAGAAGTCCCAACTGTATATTTACTTTTTATTACAAGTTTTCCATCATGAGCTTTTACTATTTCCTCACAAATAGATAAGCCCAATCCAGTTTGGCTTTTTGATGAAGAACCTTTGAAAAATTTACTAGAAACAAAAGAAATTTCATCTTCTTTAATTCCTTCTCCATCATCTTTAACTTCAATATTTACATTTTCGTCTTCTTTACTTATAAAAATATCAATATGTCCATCTTTTGGAGTAAATTTCATGGCATTGTCAATGATATTTATAAAGACTTCTTTCATTCTATTTTTATCACAATTAACAATAATTTCTTCGTAAGCAGTTTTAAAATCAAAATTTATTTTTTCATTTAAACTTCTAGGATAAAGTTGTTGATAAACTTCTTTTGCAATCTCAACAATATTAAGATCTTCTTTTTCATATTGAAAAGATGTGGAAGATAATCTTGAAAAATTAAGAAGATCTTCTACCATAAGCGACAATCTTTCTCCCTCATTTTCAATTATAGTTAATCCTTGATTTAGCATATCTTCATTTTTTTGAATTTCTTTTGCTTGTAAAGTTATTGCCCAACCTTTAATAGAAGTAAGTGGAGTTCTAAGCTCATGTGAAACAGAAGATATAAATTCATTTTTCATATCTTCTCTTTTAACTATATTTTCACTCATATAATTAAGAGTTTGCCCTAGTTCGGAAATTTCATTTTTTCCATCTTCACTTGCTTTTACTTTAAAATCTCCCTGAGCTAATTTTTCTCCAACCTTTGTCAAATTTTTAATTGGTACAATCCATCTTTTTGATGCATAAAAGGAAACAACCAGCGCAAATAGAAAAATTGTAAAGCCAAAAAATAAAAATATAATCATTTGATTATTTACATTTTCTTTTACCTTTGCAGTAGAAGAAATTAGCCTTATAATACCAATTTGTTTTTGGTTATCGCTTAATGGATACGATAAAGCAATAACTTCTTCTCCTGTTTTTTTGTTTATTATTTTTTGGTAAGAATATTCACCTTTGTTTGCATTGATGACATCAGTAGATTTTATTTTTGTACCAATTTTTGAAGAGCCAAGTGAATCAAATAAAACATTGGAAGAATTATCTAAGATTTGAACTTGGCTAACATTATTTCTATAAAAAGAATTCTTATCTCCAATTACAATCTCAGAAAGATCATATCTTGACAAATAATTTGAATATAAAACCTGATTGTATTTTGCTTGATTGAGCATAGCTCCAACAAGTGCAGATTCATAATAATTAGTAATTGACCTATATGAAAAAATTTCAAATCCTACAACAACTAAAGTTACAAAAATCATTATTATTTTCATAATACTAAAAATTATGCTATTAAAATTTATTTTTAATAATGATTTTTTCTTTTTTTCTATCTCCATCTATAACCTGTTCCCCAAACTGTTTCTATATACTCAGGTCTTGCTGGATTTTCTTCAATTTTTGCTCTAATTCTTCTTATATTTACATCTACGATTTTTGTATCTGTGCTATAATTATCGCCCCAAGTATCTTTCATTATTTCCATTCTACTCATTGCCTTACCTTTATTTAAAATAAAGTTTTTTAATATTGTAAACTCAGTTGGTGTAACATCAATTTCTATATTATTTTTATAAAAATTTCTAGCATACAAATCTAATTTGAATACACCATCTTCAAGAACATTTTCATTTTTTTCTTCTTTTTCCACATCAATAAATTTAACTCTTCTCATCAAAGATTTGACTCTTAAAATTAGCTCTTGAGGATTAAATGGTTTTATAATGTAATCATCACACCCTCTTTCAAGTCCTAAAATTTTATCAATATCTTGACTTTTTGCAGATACCATAATTATGCCGACTTTTGGATATTTTTTTCTTATACTATCGCAAACTTCATATCCACTAATTCCTGGTAGCATTATATCTAAAATACAAACCAAAGGTTCCTCTTCATCTGCTAATCTCAATGCTTCTTCTCCACTACCAGCCTCAATAATATTAAATCCTGCATATTCAAGATTTATTTTCATAAATTGTCTGATATGTTCTTCATCATCGCAAATTAAAATTTTATCACTCATTTTTTAACCTTTCCATTGCAATTCTTCCTGCACCAATAACACCAGCTTCATTTAAAAATTTAGCTGATTTGATTTCAATTTTATCAGATAAATGGCAATATTTTTTGAAATTTTCCAAAACTTCATTCCACCAAAAATCTTTAGAATTTATTACTCCACCACCAACAATTATTAATTGAGGATCAAAAATATTTCTCAAACTTGTTAAAAACCAAGCCAAATCGCTTGTAAATCTTTCAATGACTTTTTTTGCATTTTCATCATCATTAGCAAGTTTAAATATTTCTTCCCCATTTAATTTATTTCTTGTTAATTCTTCATAATGTCTTACAATAGCAGTTCCAGAACAATAACTTTCTGCACAACCACTTTGTCCACATGTACAATATTCTCCATCAGGATGTAAAATTATATGTCCAAGCTCTGCTCCTTGAAAATTACTTCCAGATAATAATCCCATTTTTTCATTATAAACAGCTCCGCCAAGTCCTGTTCCAATTGTAATCATAACTATATCATTATAACCTTTACCAGCTCCTAGCCATTTTTCACAAACCAAAGCTATATTTGCATCATTTTCTACAAATACAGGAAGTCCTGATATTTTTTCAAGTTCTTTTTTTAAATTAAGACCTGTCCAACCATCTATGTTTCCTGCAAAAGTAACTATTCCATTTTCTGAATCTATAAAACCAGGTGTTCCAACACCAATAGCTTCAATTTCATCAGTTTTTAAAAACTCTATAATTTTTGAAATATTTTCTAAAACTTTATCTTTTCCTTCTCTAGCACAAGTTTCAAGTCTATAAGTTTTTAAAATTTCTCCATTTTCATCGATTACAGCACCTTGGATTTTTGTTCCACCTATATCAAGTCCTATTGTTTTAGTCATTATCTTCTCCTATAAATTCTCTAAGTATTGAGTGATCGTCAATTATTTTTGTATTTTCAATTTCTACAAAATATGACAAAATATTTTCAAGCCTATCAACCATATAATAATATTTAGAATTTTTTGAAACTTGTTTGAAACATTCTATGGCGTATTTTTTTAGTGCATTATATTCATATATAAGTGATGAATCAACATAAAAATCTGCCCTATTTTGATAAGGGAAAATATATTTTTGCTCTCCTAATTTTACCTTATCCCAAGATTTTAAAGTTTCCAAAGTATCATATCCTCTGTACTTGTTGTCTCTAACTATTCTTCTTATAAGTCTTGTTTCAGTTGATGAAATTCTATTTGTTGAGTCTATATTTATACCTGTTAAAACTGAAACGTAAATTTTGTATTTATTTTTTTCTGGTATATAGTCAGTAAGTTTTGGATTTAGAGCATGAATTCCTTCTATTATCAAAATCGTATTCTCTTTCATTTTTATTTTTTTATTTGATAAGGTTCTAATTCCTTTTATAAAATTAAATGAAGGTAAAATAACTTCTTTGCCCTCTAAAAGATCTAATAAATCTTCATTTAAACTATGTAGATCTATGGCATCAATACTTTCAAAATCCTTATTTCCATTTTCATCTAAGGGCGTTTTATTTCTATCTACAAAATAATCATCAGTTGAAATTACATATGCATCTTTTCCCAATACCGCAAGTTGAATTGCTAATTTTTTTGCAGTAGTTGTCTTTCCTGATGAGGAAGGCCCTGCAAGCATAACTATATTCATATTATTTGCAATAATATCTTTTGCACACTTATTTAACTGATTATTATAATATGTTTCATTAACATTAACTAAGCTTTCAATTTTATCATTTATTACTAATTCATTTAAGTCGCTTGCAAAATTAATTCCCAGTAGATTTGTCCATCTTTTTGATCTTTCATATATTTTTGGTATATTAATTTGCTCTTTAAAATCTAATAATTTTGAATTTTCAGATTTTTTATAATTTATTAAAATTCCTGGATGGTAATAAATTATATCGAAATCTTCTATCCAAGATGATTTTGGGCATAAATAATTAGTAAAAAAATAAAATTTATCTTTTACGTCGTATATATTTATTTCATTTAAATCCAAACTATTTAATAAATTGTACTTATCTAAGTCATCATTTTCTTTAAAGATTTTAAGAGCTTCGGTTTTTTTGTAAGTTTTTTTAACAATTGGAAAATCTTCTTTTATTAGATTTTTCATCTCTTTTTTTATTTTTTCTATATCTTTATGCAAGATTTTAAAATTTTCAACTGATAAGTATAAACAATTATTAACAGAATATTCTATATTAACTTTTTTGTTTTTATAAATTTTTTCTATTGCAAGTATACAAATCAAAGCTATGGTAGATTCATAGGATAGATTAGCTATGTGAGTGTATTTTTTAATTAAATCTATTTTGTCATCTTGAAAAATTACATAATTAAGATCTACAATTTTTCCATTCACATTTGCTAAAATATAATCTTTAAAATTATTTGGGTATTTTTCTTTTATAATTTCATATAAAAATTTTTTATTTGTTTTTAAAAACTTATCATTTAATAAGATTTCCATAGAAGACTTCCTCTTTTAGGTCATTAATTTTTCCTACTTGTCTTGAAATAAATATTTTTTTATCTAGATATGATAAATCTTCAATAAAATCAAATTCTAATTTGTAGGCTAATAGAGCTTGATTATTAAGATTTATTTTTTTATAATCTATACTTGATTTACTATATTTTCTATCGCCAATTATTGGTGTAGAATTTTTGTTTAATGAATATCTAATTTGATGGGTTTTTCCAGTAATAAGCTTACACTCTAGTAAAGTAAAATTATTTTTTGTTTCTAGAGGATGAAATTTTGTAATAATCCTTTTTCCATCTTCTTTTTCTTTTACCATATTTTTATTTTCATTTTTTGAAATTCTAGTATCAATTTCAAAATCTTTATGAATTTCTCCTTCAACTATAGTAAGGTAATATTTATTTATCTTTCCTTGACTAATTGCTTTGTTAAGGCTTCTAAGCGCTTTTGCATTTTTTGCTCCAATAATAAGCCCTGCAGTATTTCTATCAAGTCTATTTACTATACTTGGTTTAAAAGTTAAATCTCTACTGTTTACCTTGTTTGTTTTATATAAATATGAAGTCATCTGATCTACTATATTATTTCCATAATCATTTTTATTGGCAGCATGAGATAATACTCCAGATTTTTTGTCGATTATAATAATATTTTCATCTTCATATATTATATCAAGGTCAAAATCACTAGCTTTGAATTCTTTTCTTCTAACCCATTTTTTATAATCTTCATCTTTAATATACATTGTAATAATATCGCCATTTTTGACGAAATCATCTTTTTTTGCTCTTTTATCATTTATTTTAAAATTTTTCTTTCTAATATTTTTTTGAATAAGTGACAAGGGAGCATTTTGTAAATATTTTCTTAAAAATCTGTCAAATCTTTGATTTGCATCATTTTCATTAATTTTAACTTCTATCATATTAATATGATTTATTAACATAAGAATCAATCATGGATATTTTTGCTTCATCCAAAAAACATTCTTTCTCTTTTAATTTTTGAAGAAGATTTTTATTTTTTGAATGTAATATCAACTTATCAAAATCTTTTAGATATATCTCAAATATTTCACCTGTTAATCTTTTTGATTTTAATTTTATGAAATAAGCTTCTGTGTCCTTATAATCTATCAATTCAAGCAATTTTTCTGTTGCCAAATCTTTTAAATAATAATAATTTTCCCTATTGTTTATTTCTTGTTGATATTTTTTCTTTTTTTTAGAAATAAAAGTAAGAGCCATTTGATTAGATCTTTTTGCCATTATATTGTAATACTGATAATTATATACAGCTTCTAAAACAGAAGAAATATTTGAAAATGGTTTTAAATCGAGCTTTACCAAATACCTATAATTTAATTCTAAAAATTCATCTTTACCAATTTTTTGATTAGTTAATAAATCAATGCTTTCCTTTCTCCATTTATTGAAAGATTCTAATTTTTTTACTTCATCTAACATAATATCAAAAAACCGTCTCTTAGAGACGGCTTAAATTTAATCTAATAATTTTGTTTCGTGAATTTCTGCATCAAGAGATTCAGGTATATCACTTGACTTACAATCTAGGCCAAGATAAACATCTACATTACATTCATTTGAAAGTTTAGTTAAGTCATCTGAAAGTTTCTCAATATTTTCACTATTAATATCAATTATATCGTAGATACCATCAATATAAATTTTTCCAATATCATAATCTCTTGCTAATATTCCAGCTATAAATCCTCTAAAAGATTCTACAGAATCTATAAAAAAGTTTGAGGCATCAATTAGTCTTACAGAATGGTCTAGTGAATAAATTTGTTCATTATCACTATCAACAAATACTATATTTGTGTTTCCTTTACCTTTTTCATCATTAGCTTGGTCTATTAGCCATTTTGTTTTTCCACTTCCTGATGGTCCTAATACTAAATAAATCATTTCATCTCTCCCTTTAATTTTTTATATTCTTTTTGGCAAGTCATATCGCCTTGAAAAATATTATTTTCGTTCATATAATCTATAATTTCATCTCTAATCATCCACCATGAACAGTTCCAATTACAAAAAACAGAATCTTCTTTAGGTGCTCTTCCTACAAGTCTTTGTATTGCTATATCCTTATTAATATATCTCAAAAACAAAATAACATTTTTTTGATAATCTTCTTTTGAGGGCATTTTAAACTCATTGTCTTGATACATCTTTTCAAGTTTTGTATTTTTTATTACAAACAAGGAATGAATTTTAACCTCTTTTACTCTAAGTACATTAATAATCCTAGCAGTTTCAATTATATCTTCATCATCATCCCAAGGAAGTGATAAGATAACATGAGTACAAATCCTAAATCCATATTCATTTATCATATTGCAAGCTTTTATAAAGTCAGCTAAATCTTCACATCTATTAAGAATCTTTAGAGTTTTATAATTTGCAGTTTGTAAACCCAATTCTATGATTATATCAATCCCTGTTTTTTTTGAAAAATCACTTAAAAAATCTAATTTTTTATAAGTTATACAATCACTTCTAGTTGATATTGATATAGCTACAATATATTCTTTGTTGCAAGCTTCAATAATATTTTTGAATTTTTCGAACTCTACATAAGTATTTGAAAAGTTTTGAAAATAAGCTATGAACTTTTTTGCTTTATATCTACTACCTATATAATTTTTATTTATTTCTAATTGCCTATCGACTGTCAAAAATGAAGGTAAGTTTTCAAAACTTCCCCCACTTTCCGAGCAAAAAATACATCCTTTTGTACTTTTTTCTCCATCCCTGTTTGGACAAGATAAAGATAATTTTACAGGTAGTTTATATACCTTTTGTCCATATTCTAATTTGTAATATTCTGATATAGGAAAATATGGTAAATCCCTATTCATTTAAATCACTATCTTCTAAATCACTTTCGTATTCACTTACAATCTCATCAATTGTATCGTAATCCCAATAATGTGAAAATAAATGATATATTTCATCAAGTTTATCTTCATCTTCTAAAGAATTTAATTTGATTTCTCCGCTTTCTTCATCCTCTAATTCATACAAGAGAATAATAAGTTCGCTGTTTTCAGAATCAACTAAGGCTATATAATCAACGCCATCTACAGAAAATATATCAATTAAATAACATTGTCTTGTATTCTCGTCCAATTGCAATTCAATTATTGCTTTTCCTTCATTTTTTTCAAACTCAATTTCATGATTATGAATTTCTAATTTTTTTGACATCTTCACTCCAAATTTTTATTTAGTTTAAGTAAAACTTCCTTAATTAAAGAAAAAGTTTTTAAAATATCTTTAAAATCACAAGCAGAATTTATCATATCCACTTGTTTATATTTTACCCCAATTGATATCATATTAACATTAAATTTATAAAAAATCAGGTTGCAGTCTAAAGAATATTGTGTTTTTATTATCTCTAAATTGCTCTTATATAAATAATCGTATGTATCTTTAAATATAAGAGCCAGATCATTTTCTTTGTTTTGCCATGATGGAATTGATAACCTATTTGTAAATTCTCCCCCATTAATATCACTAGCAAGCTTAGTTTGTTCTAACATTCTACTTAAACTTTCCTCAGATAAGGATCTAAAAATCATAACAGCATTTAATTTATAACTTGAAGTTCTTATTTTTGTTAAAACCGAAGAAGAGATTGTGGTTTTTGTATTACTATCTACAGCAAATGTTCCATTTAATGATAATTCAACGAAAGAAGCTATGTGATTGTACGATTCTTGAGTCATTGGATAAAATTTTAATTTATCTATCTTTTTTATTTCAAATTTTAAATTTGGTTCAATTTTTAAATTTGCAGTTAAATATTCGCTTTCAAATAAATAAAATACATCCAATAAATCATTTTCGAATTCATTTTTACAAACTAAGTCTACAAAACAATAAGATGGTGTTTTGTCGTGCTTGCCACCGCCTTCAATATTTATTACATCTAAATCAACTTTTGATTTTATTTTTCTGATAAAAGTCATCAACATTTTTATTGTATTTTTGAAAACATTGTTGAAATCATTCGAAAAATTATCGCCAGCTATATTTTTAAGACTTATTCTATAAATCAAATTATTTTCTAAGAAGCTTTCTTCGTCAATTTCTTTCCTATTTATAGGAATTCCAACTGTACTAATCGTATGTGAAGCAAAACTTTCTGCTATGCAATCAGATTCATTTAAATTTAAATTAATAATATTTTTTGATCTTATAACGGATCTTAAAACAGAAAAATCTTTATTATAATCATTTATATAATTATTTGTTAATAAAATATCAAAATTATTTATACCTTCTTCAAGTAGCATTGTTATCGATAAAATCCCGCTTATTTCAGTTGGATTTAAATTTGTTTCAAATGAAAAATCTTCATCTTCCTTAATTTTAATAAAAGATGATTGGTTTATTTTATCACTAATATTTAGGTGTAAAACAGCTTTCGAATTTTCATTTTTTATATAATAACAATCGTTTATTAAAAGTATAACTAATTTTCTTTCCTTAGCTTTTGACAAAACAAATTTTATAAGTGATTTTTTATCATCGATTACTTTAATATATTCACTTAAATCTTTTGCAATTGCCCTTAGCTTATTGGAATAATTCGACTTTTCCATAAAATTTCCTTCTTAGTAATATTTTTTAACTTCTACCTTCTCTTTGATTTTTCTTGTTTTTTCTAAATATTTTTCTTGTCTTTTTATCATCAAAAGTGTATCGTAAATTCTATCTTTTATTTCATCAAATTCTGGTAAATACTCATCATGTGTATGGTCTAATTTTATTATATGATAACCGAATTGTGTCTTTACTGGTTTTGAAATTTCTCCCTCTCCTAGTTTATCAAGGGCTTCTTCAAATTCTTTAACCATAGTTCCTTTTGGAAATTCTCCCAAATCTCCATTTTTTGAGCCATTATCTTTTGAATATTTATTAGCAGCATCTTCAAAACTTAAACCATCATTTATTTCATTTAAAATATTTTTGGCACTTTCTTCATCATCTACTAAAATATGACTTGCTCTGTAAGATTTTGGTTTTTTTACTACTTCTTTATTGTTATCATAATAATTTTTAATTTCTTCGTCGCTTACTTCTATGCTTTCAAATAATTTGTGCATTGCATAATTTTTGAGCATATTTTCCTTTGTTATTTCTAACTCTTTAGTAAATTCTTCATCTTCGTCTAGTTTATTTTCTAATGCATCTATATACATTAATTCTTGATTAACTAATTCGTCTGTAATTTGATGAATTCCTTGTGGATTCAAAAATTGTTGTCCACCTTGCATTTGTGTAATAAAGCTTACAACTTCTTTTTGACTAATTTTTTTACCATTTACTTCTGCTAATATATCGTTATTTTTTTCTGTCATTTTACCTCTCCAATAATTGTATTTTTTTTGGATAAATCTTAATATATTTATCTTTATAAAGTCTACCTATAGCTCTTTTATAGGCAGATTTTGAAAATCCAAATATTTTATAAATCTTATCAGGAGATGACTTATCTCCCAAATTTAAGAAACCATTATTTTCTTCCAAATAATCTAAAATTTTTTGACAATCATCATCTATTTCAAGATAAGATCTTTTTCTATTAGATAATTCAATTTTTCCATCTTCTCTAACTTCTTTGACTCTTAATTTTAAAAGTTCTCCCTCAATATGAACTCCATTTAATTCTTTAATTCTTATTAACGAGTCAAATTGATTATTAATCGCAATGAAAGCTCCTATATGTTTATTTATAGAATAAATTCTTCCTTCAACAATATCATTTTCTTTAAAATTATGGTCAAACGATAACATATCCCTAATTTTGCTTGTAAGAATAGGCATATTTTGATCATCTATGATAAGTCCAACTGGATAAGTCATATCTTTAATAACCTTATATGTTCTCTCACTAGCTGGCATTAATAATTTTATTTTATCTTGGTATAAAAAATATGCTCCATTTTTTTGACATCTATACACTTTAAACTATATATTTTTCCACTTTCAATATCAAGATTTATGCTTGCTCTTAAAGTATTATTCTTGTCAAAATAAATATATGCCTTTATTTCGTCGCCTTGTTTATATTCTTTTACTTCATTTTTGTCAATTACAGCATCGCCATACTTTGTTTGTATGTATGCCTTATTTTTATTAAATCTTTTTATTTTTAAATTTTTAATTTAAATCACTCCCATTTATTCAAAAACTTGATATGTAAATCCTTCTCCTAATACTTCTGATATAGCATGAGTAAAAACAAATGCGTTTTTGTCAATTTTTAATATATCATCTCTAATAGGTATGTATTTTCTAAAAGGAACTACAGTTAGTATTATATTTCTTTCTTTATGAGAAAAACCTCCCTCTGCTTTGTAAAGGCTTACTCCTCTTCTATATTTACCCAAAATCATTTTATTAATTTCATCACTATAATCACTAATAACAGTAATGGCAATTTTTCTTCCTAGTCCTTGTATGAAATAATTAAAACCAAATGACTGAATAATAACAGATAAAACCGCATACAAAGCAGTTTCTACACCAAATTCTTTGACCGCCATCAAAACTACAAGAGAGTCAATCATAAATAAAGATTTTGCTACCGTCATATTAAAATATTTATTTATGATTGCAGCAATTATATCTGTTCCTCCAGAAGATGCATCATTAAAAAAAATACAACTTAAAGAATAAGATACAATTCCTGCACCAAAGAATACGTTTATTATCAAATCATCAGTTAAAATTGTTTGGGGAAAATATCTTTCAAAAAACATTATAGCCAAAGAAATTATTGATGCAGACAAGACCGTCTTTTTTCCAAAATCTTTTCCCATAAGTAAAAAAGCCATAATAAATAAAATTATATTTAAAATTAAATACCATTGTCCAACCGTGAAAAAATCAAAAAGTTTTGCCATAATTAAAGAAATTCCAGTAACACCACCTGGGGCAATATTATGTTGAACTAAAAAAAAATATAAGCCGAATGCTAATAATATTGAATTAAATCCAATATTAAAAACTTTTTTAAAATTTTTTACCATACTATCTTTCCCTTTTGTAAATATTTATATAAATTTTATCATATTTTTTAATTTTCTACAATAAATCAAAATTTGATTTTAATTTACAAAAAAATAAAAGGCTAAAAAAATTTACTTTCTTAGCCTCTTTATAAAATTTATTTTGCCCATGTAGGAATGATTTCTGAAAAATTATCATACATATTTAAAATCGCTTCAATTTCTTGCTCATTTAAATATGGTTCTTTTTTATCTCTAATATCAACCAAAGATTCTAGAATATAATAAACTTGGTAGAAACTTAATAGCCTATAAAATTTTCTTGAAATCACTTCATCGTTATGATAAGAATCAAGAACTCCTTTTGCAAATTCAGGATATTTTATAGCAATTTTATTTATATTTACAAAATCACTAACTCCATCTCCAATTTTAATTTCTTTTAAGCCTCTAATATCAATTTCTCCATCATCAAATATCCTAATATTTTTTTCACTTATATTTTGATACAAAGAATTAAATGCAGTATTTTTGCATATATATTTATTTGAGGTCAAATAATCAATCAAAATATAATCGTTATTATCATTAATCTTATTTAACCCATGCCTATAAAGTAAGAAATTGACTTTTGTATCTACATTTTTATACCAATCAAATCCATCATACTCATCAATTTTTTTGATATGAATATTTTTTAGAATTTTACCAAATTTTATACCAATATTATATATTTCATCTTTTTTAAGCTTATCTAAATAATCTCCCAAGGAAATTTCATCCCTGTACTCAAATATTTTGTAAGATTTGTTAATATCTGGCATTATTCCTATTTCAAATAAATCCAAAGTATCTAATAAATCTATACTTTTTAGATAATTATTAATAATTTCTTCTTTTTTTAATTTATCAAAATCATCCATTGAATACAAACCCAAAACATAAGATTTTTCATTTGAAATCACTCTAATTTTATTAGATGAAATGTCTTCAATTGAAGATATATTTTTAATTTTATCTGTAAAAAATTTGGTTCTTTTAATAATATCTAGAGATTTATCATTCATTTTTTTATCCATTAATTATGTTTTTCTATTGACTCCTCAACATCTTTAACATCTTCTAAATCTAAAATAGTTAAGGCGAATTTTTCTTCTTCTTTAAAATTAGAATTTAAAATAATATCTTTAACTTTTGGAAGTTTTGAAGCTGAGCCTGAAAATTCGTCTAATCCAAGTCCTAACAATAGTTTTGTTGCCTTTGTATCTGAGGCAAATTGTCCACACATTCCAGTCCATTTTCCATCTTTGTGACTTTCATCAATAACATGTTTAATAGATCTAATTACTGCAGGATTGAAATTGTTATAAATATCTGAAATATTTTCATTTCCCCTGTCACAAGCTAAGGTGTATTGGGTAAGGTCATTTGTTCCTATTGAAAAGAAATCAGAATATTTTATTAATTTATCTGCCATAATAATTGAAGCTGATGTTTCAACCATAATTCCTAAATCTATGTCTTTATTATAAGCAATTCCCTCTTTATCAAGGTCTTTTTTCAATTCTTCAAGTATTAGTCTAGTTTGTTTTATTTCATCAGTTGAAATTACAAAAGGAAGCATTATTTTTAAATTTCCATAGGCTGATGCTCTTAGTAAAGCTCTTAATTGGTCTTTAAAAATATCTTGGTGGTCTAAGCAGAATCTAATTGCTCTGTAACCTAAGAATGGATTTTCTTCTTTTGGGAAATCATAATAATCAAGTCCCTTATCTCCACCTATATCTAAAGTTCTTACAACCAAAGGTTTTTCTCCAAGCATTTGTGTAGCTTCTTTGTAAACTTCATATTGTTCTTCTTCTGTTGGGAAATGATCATTTTCCATATATAAAAATTCTGTTCTAAATAAACCAACCCCATCGCAACCATGTTCAATTGCTACTTTTAAATCTTCAATATTTCCAATATTTGCAGAAACTTCACAAACTTTACCATCCAAAGTTTTAGCTTCTAAATTTTTAACTTTTTCAAGTCTTTGTTTTTCTTCTTTTTCTTTTTCAATTAAATTTTTATAATCTTCTATTTCTTTTTCGCTAGGATTTACAATTAAAATTCCTTGATTTCCATCAATTATTGCTAGCTGTTCGCCTTTAATCTTACTTGAAACATCTTGCATACCTACAAGTGCTGGAATATCTAAATTTTGTGCAATTATTGAAACGTGAGAAGTTTTTCCTCCAAGGTCTGTTGCAAATCCTAAAACTTTTTCCTTATCCATATTTGATGTATCAGAAGGTGTAAGTTCCTTAGAAATAATAATGCATTCTTCATCTAATTTTGACAAATCTTTAGGTACAACATTTTTAATTTTGCAAAGAACTTGAAATCCAATATCTTTGTAGTCATCAGCTCTTTCTTTTAAATATTCATCTTCTAGAGCTGACATAACCATTACCATTTGCTCAACTGTTTCATTTGTAGCAAGCTCAGCATTTTTATTTTCATTTTGAATTTTTTCTTTGATTGTATCTACAAAATAAGGATCTTGTAATAATTCCTTATGAGCTCTAACAATATTTAAAACTTCTTCATTTTGTTCATTTTTTTCTTTGTAATCTAAGTCGTTGAAATAGGAACTAATAGCATCTTCTACTTTTTTAACGTGTAAATCTTTATCTTGATCACTAATATTTGACTTATCAATAACTAATTCTTCTTTACTAAATAGAAAAAGCTTTGCAATAGCAACTCCATTTGAAGCTATAATACCTTTTAGTTTATTAGACATATCTTAAATTTCCTTTCTATTATAAAAATATAGGGGTACTTGATGTACCCCTTAATTAATTATTCTGATAAGTTATCTATAAAATCAGTTAATTTATCTGCAAATGCTTCTTCGTCTTCGCCTTCAACTATGATACCAATTTCTGTACCTTTTGAGATCCCAAGACTCATAACATTGAAAATGCTTTTTGCGTTAGCTTCTTTTCCATCTTTAACTAATTTTACATCACCTGGGTAATTTTTTACAAATTGAACCAAAGATGCTGCTGGTCTTGCGTGAAGACCTGTTTCGTTAGTTACAACAATTTTTCTTTCTGCCATAATTGCCTCCTAAATTATTATATTATTATTTTAACATTTAAATAAGTTACATTCAACTAATGCTTTTTTGTACTATCTCTTTCTATTAATTGAGCATCCAAAACCCAATCATTTTCTAGTATATCTTCTTCGCCTCTTATTCTTTTAATCAAAGCCCTTATTCCTATTGCTCCTATATCATAATTTGGTATAGAAACTGTAGTTAATTTTGGTCTGTATACTCTAGAAATTTCAAAATTTCCAAATCCTGCTACTGAATAATCTTCTGGAATTTTTATATTATTATCATAGCAATATGAAATAAATCCAACCGCAGTTTGATCGTTATAAAAGCTTATAGCACTTACATTTTCACTTTTAGCTTGAGATATAACTTCTTCCCCAATATTATACCCATCATCACTATTTTTTCCATCAGCTTCTATAATAATAGATTTTAAATTATTTTCATTAACAAATTTTTCATATCCTTTGATTTTTATATCAGTTAAATAATTATGTTCTTTTAAAGTAACGTAAGCAATATTTTCATGCCCTTGTTCATATAAGTATTTTGTTAATTCATATTCTTCTTTTTCATAATCTATTTTTACAGTATTTATTTTTTTGAAATCGTGGAATTTATCTAATAATAAAAATGGTATTTTATTATCTCTCAATTTAACTAGAATTTCTGCAGAAATATCTTCACTTATTACTACAATTCCTTCAACTTGTTTTGTTGACAAAAAGTCTATCGCATTTTCTAGAGAATTATCATCTCCATAAGTACTTGAAAGAATTATATCGTATTTATATAAGTGACCAATTTCTTCAACGCCTCTAATTAGTTGAGCCATATATTCAATTCCAATATCTTCAACTATTACACCAATTAGATTAGATTTTTTCATAACCAAACTTCTTGCTAATTCGTTAGGTTTAAAATCCAATTTATTAATTGCATCCAGTACTTTTTTTCTTGCTTCAGGACTAACAGGTTTTGAATCATTCATTACTCTTGATACAGTGGAAATTGATACACCTGCAAGTTTTGCTACATCTTTAATTGTAGGTTGTGCCATATATGCTCCTTTCATTATTAAACAATAATAAAGGCCATCAAATGATGGCCTATCTTCCTGATATTACGCTTCTAACTATATCAAACACATCCATAATTAATGACGCATAATCATTTATTGAAGCAATTCCTTCTCCAAATGTATCAGTTGTATCTATTACGCTTTCTCCAAAATAGTTCACTGTATCTTTTATATCTACAGTTATATCACTTACATTAGAAATAGCTAGATTTGCATTGGATATAGCCATTTTTAGGTTAGGATCAGAAACTAATCCATTTACATTTTCTACTAAAATATTTGCTTGATCAACCAAGTTTGGTAGTTTATTTATTACATTATCTAAATTATCTTCATTTTTGTCAACAATTTTTTGAATAGATTGAACCAAACCTGATGCTTTTTTCAAAAACATAGCAAGAAATACAATAGCGATTATGCCTACTAATACTAAGATAATATCTCCTATTAATCTTAAATTTATGGTAACCATTATCTACCCCTTACTTATTTTTTTTATCTTCTGCTCTTCTTACTTCTCCAGCTTTCTTTTTAGTATCTTCTGCTACTTCTTTAACTTCTTCTTTGCCTTCTTTAACGTCTTTTTTTGCTTCTTTTGCACCTTCTTTTGCAGCATCTTTAACGTCTTTAGCATCTTCTTTTAATTTTTCAGCTTCTTCTTTAACATCTTTTGCATTATCTTTTAGATTTGCTTTTGTTTTTTCATAAGTATCTTTAACTACTTTTTTTCCTTCTTCAAAGCCTTCTTCGATTGGTTGTAGTTCTGTATATGCTCTATCTTTAAAATCAACGTATGATTCTTTAGCACTTTCTACAAAATCATTTGTTGTATCTTTAACTTGATTAATTGTGTTATCGACAGAATTAACTATATCTTTTCTTAAATTTTTACCAGATTTTGGTGCAAGTAATAGACCAGCAGCAACTCCTGCAACAGCTCCAACCAAAGCTCCTTGAGCTCTCATTCTGCTATCGTGATTTTTCATTTTCCAAATTTCATATTTAATTTCTCTTTGTTTTCTTTGTGCTTTACTTTCAATATAATCAGCTATACTCATAATAACTCTCCTTATTTTTTAAATTTTCGTTCTTATAAATTTATACCCACTATTGGATAAAAACAACAAAATATAAAAAAATCCAAGGCGGCCCTATTATTTAATACCTTCGCGTAAGTGAAGGTGGGTTTGCTGTTTGAAATATCTGACTTCCACTCAAAGGAGGCTTGCCATCAAAGTCAAAACTCCGCAATCCCTTATAAATGTTGTAGGTTTAAATTTGGACCTTGCCCCTTGGAATACCTTTATTATATATCATGAAAAGCATAATTGCAAATTAGCTATTGTCTCTTAAAAGACTAGAATTTAAATATTTATCAAATTTTGGTCGTGATAATATCGTTATTTTTTCTCCGTCTCTAAATCTTATAAAACTCACTTTGTATGAATGCAATAAAAACCTATCCAATTTATATTTTGAACCATAAAGTTTATCTCCAATTATTGGATGATTTAAATTTGATAAGGAAATTCTAATTTGATGTGTTTTTCCTGTAAAAATTTTGCAATAAATTAGGGAAAATTTATCGTATAATTTTATATTTTTAAAATATGTTTTTATTTCATAGCCTTCATCTGATATTTTCATTTTTTTATTATTTTCATCATAATTTATCTTCAAAAAAATTGTTTTATCTATTTCTAAATTTCCTTCTACAAGCGCCAAATATTCTTTATCAAAATCATTATTTTCTATTAATTTTTGGTAATATGCTTGGGCATAAGGATTTTTTGCAATCAAAATAATTCCTGATGTATTCATATCAAGTCTATTTATAAATCTAACTTGAGATTTTATATTATTTTTCAAAAAATAATAGCTAATATAATTTGCCAAACTTTCTTGACCTTTAGAATTTACAGTAAGATTTGCGTCTTTGTCTATAGCGATTATATCTTGATCTTCATATAAAATTTCAAGCTCTTTATTTATCGGCTCATAATTAAGAATTTCATCTTCAATAATTATTTTAATATTGTCATCTGGATTTAATTTAATATTTTTTTCTATTTTTTTATCGTTAACCAAGATAGAATTTTTAATTATTTTTTTGTAAGCCCTATTTGAAATATTCTTATCTAACAAGAATTTTTTTAAACTAATCTTTCTATCTGTTTTAAATTCAATATATGTCATTTTTTCCTCAAAAATTTTTTTATGTTATAATTAATTATATCTTAAGAAAGGTAAGTAACAATGAATAAAACGATTAATATTTTCAAAAATAAATCTAGATATACTAAAAATATTTATAATAAAACTAGAGCAATATTAAAAGATTTTGGATATGAAATTTCCAATAACTATGATCCAAACGCTTGCTTAAACCTTGTTATTGGTGGAGATGGAACATTTTTAAACGCTGTAAAGCTTTCAAAATTCTCTCAAATTCCTTTTATAGGTATAAACACAGGTCATTTAGGTTTCTATCAAGAAGTAAATCCTGATAATATTGAAGATTTTGTAAGAAGATTATCTGAAAAAAATTATTATATGGAAAAACTTGCAATTCTCGAATCAAATATTGGTAATAATAAAATTAATGCTGTAAATGAGGTTGTAGTAAAAAGCAACAGAAATCAAATAGTAAGGCTTAGGCTTTTCATTGACGGAAATTTTATAGAAAATTTTTCAGGAGATGGTCTAATAATATCTACTCCTCATGGTTCAACAGCTTATAACTTATCATCAAACGGTGCAATTTTGCACCAATCTCTTGAGGGCTTTCAACTTACACCAATCGCTCCTATTTTTTCAAGTTTAAATAGGTCATTAAAAGCACCAATAATTTTGCCGAAAAATGCTGAAATCGAAATTAACGTAAGCAAAAGAGATAATTATCACACAGTTTTTTTGTTTGATGGCAAAGAATATAAGACAAATAGTTTTAAAATAAGCACAAGAATTTCTAATAAGGAACTAAAAAAGCTTATTTTAAATAAAAACCATTATTGGTCTAATATAAAAAATAAGCTTTTGTAATTTTTTATTATAATTATATATTCACAATAAAAATGCTTTGGAAGTTTTTTATACCAAAGCATTTTTTAATTATTTTAATTTAGATTGACATTATTTACAATACTTGTAATTAACTCTCCTGCAATTGGAGCAGCTGTAATTCCTGCTGTATCATCAGAATCTTCGATAACAATAGCAAAGGCTAATTTAGGTTGATAAGCTGGAGCAAATCCAACAAACCAAGCATCTGTTGCTCCATTTTTTTTATCAGCCGTTCCAGTTTTTCCTGCTATTTGTACAGTTCTGGTGTATGCATTTGTTCCCGTTCCTCTATTTACAACATCAACCATAAAATCTCTAATATAATTAGAATTTTCTACACTTGTAACATCTGATATAACTTTACTTTCACTTTCTTTTATTATTTTTCCATCTTTGTTTACGACATTTTTTACAAGTCTTGGTTGCATCATTTTTCCATTATTAGCAATTGTAGATGCAATCATTGCCATATGAAGTGGAGTAACTTTTGTCTTACCATATCCAAATCCTGTCATAGCTAAATCAACCTGATTTAAATCATCAAATGGGATTTTAGAATTAATTTTTTCTATATCGAACTTATAATCCTTATTGAACATATATTTTTCAGCTATTTGTTTATAAAAATCTTTACCTAATTCATCTGTTTTTGATGCAAAATAAGTATTAACAGAATTTAAAAATGCTGATCTTAAATTTAAATTCCCGTAAGAATATCCACCATAATTTTCTATATCATAGCCTTGAATTTTAACTTTTCCTGTATCGTTATAATGAGTATTTAATTTACTCTCTAATATTGCATTAGCAGTAACAATCTTCATTGAAGAACCAGGTCTATAAATTCCTTGACTGGATCTATTAAGCAAAGGTGCATTTGTGTTTTGAATTAACATATCCCAATCTTGGTCTAGGCTGTTTGGATCATAAGATGGTTTTGAAACCATTGCCAAAACTTCTCCATTTCTTGGATCCATAACGACAATAGAGCCAATATGATCTCCCAAACTTTCGTAGGCTATTTTTTGAATTGTTTGGTCAATTGTTAAATTTAAATTATTTCCTACTCCAGATTTTTCAACCATATCTCTTATTTTTGATGTTGGTTGGTCTGAAATATCTAATAATTCCTTATTGTAAGTTTTTTCTAAACCACTTTTTCCATACTTAATTGAATTATATCCAGTAAAAGCCGAATTTATTTTCCCATTTTTATAAACTCTTATACTATTTCCATTATCATCTTTTTCGTTATATACTAAAAGATTTCCATTTCTATCGTAGATATTTCCTCTTTTAATTACATTTTCATTTACCCAATTTCTTTTATTATGACTGTTATCAGCTAGAGTTTGAGCTTTAAATAATTGAAAATATACCAAATATAAAACTATAGATAAAAACAAAAGAATAAAAAGCATCATAACATATATTAATCTTTTATTCATAGTTGATTTTTCTAATATATGTTTGTTATCTTCGTCTTTTAATCTTTGTTTTTTTTCCATATCTAAGATTTTTTGAATAAATGGCTTTTCTTTATCTTTCTTCTTTTTCATTATCATCACCATTTTCTATTTTTTGACCACAATATTGTAGGCAGGCTAATAAAATAAAACCTGATACCATTGAGGAGCCTCCTGCAGAAATAAATGGAAGAGTAACACCTGTTAATGGAATAAGTTTTAAAACTCCACCTAAAATTATCAAGGTTTGAAGCGCAAAAAGCCCCCCTATACCAAAAGCAAGTATTGAAAAGAATTTATTTTCTTGTTGAAGAGCAATTTTTATTGCCCTATAAACTAAAATCAAGAACAATAAAACTACTGCAATTCCCATAAAAATCCCATATTCTTCACAAATTGCAGGAAAAATAAAATCACTTTCTGCAACTGGAATATAATCAGGTCTACCCAAGCCTATTCCTGTACCAAACAATCCACCACTTGCAAGAGCAAATAATGATTGAGTAATTTGGTAACCCTTATCGTCAATAACAGACCATGGATCAAGCCATGTTTGTACCCTAACTCTAATATGAGAAAATAAAAAATATGCAAGTATAGCTCCCAAAATTGTAAATATTACGTTCAAAAGAATAAGCTTTCTATCTCTTTCATAAACAAATTGTGTCAAAATCATTGTTCCAAAAAATATTAAAGCTGTTCCCAATTCTTTTTGAATAAAAAACATCAAAATAAAAAAGTAAATTCCAATATTCAAATAATACTTACCAAATGCTTTTTTTGTATATTTATTGTAATTTGTATAAAAGCTTGCCACAAAAAATATAAAAGGAATTTTAATAAATTCTGATGGTTGTATGGTAATAGGACCAATTACAATCCAGTTTTTCGCACCACCAGATGCAAAACCAAATACCAAAGTTGCCATAAATAAAACTATAGAAATTACAAAATAAAAAATAATGTAATCATCCCAATTTTTTATTTTTGGCAATATAAAATAGGTAATAAAAAATACAACCACACCAATTATATAAAACAACAATTGCTTTTTCCCTAAAGCAGGATCTAGCCTATAAATCATAGCAACGCCAATTGAAAACAACATATTTACAATAAGTAATAAAATACTATCGCTTCTTGTAAATTTATTAGCCAAAACTGTAGATAATATTGTTGTAATTAGTATTGTTAAATAGGAATAGAAATCTCTGCTTTGTAAATGTTTAGCATTGTAAATCATTGACAAACTTAAACTTAAAAATTCAAATACAAATAAAAGAAATAAAGCAGAATTTTTATATTGTCTTTGCCTGGTGATATTTATATTTTCATTTTTAATCATCTTCATCACCGTTTATAAATAAGAATTTAAGTTCTCCAAATTTAATAATATCCTTGTTTTTTAATTCTATCGCTTCATTAATTCTTTCATCATTTAAAAAAGTTCCATTAGAAGAGTTCATATCTTCCAAAAAATAAATACCTTGGTCTAAAATAATTCTCGCATGAAAACTTGATAAAAATTTGTCTTTTATGCAAATAGTATTTTTATCATCTCTTCCAATAGTATTATTGTCGCCAATATAATAATATTCTTGTACTTTAAATTTGTGTTCTTGATTTTGATTTATGAATTGTAAATATGTATCAGATATTTGCTCTTTTTTAATAGCATATCTAACATCATAATATATTATTCTAATAATTGAATAGATAAAGTACAAAACAATAACAACAAATACATATTTTAAAATTGTTGATAATAATTGATATAAAGTTAAATTTCCAAAAACTTGAATAGAAAATACTTTATCTATAAAGTTAAAAAATTGATCCATAAAACCTCCTTACTTCCTGTTTACTTATTTTATCAGAAATTTAAAATTCTTTAAAATATCCTTATTAAAAATATCTAATATAAAAGCCTTAGATAAATTTGTGTTAAAATCAAGTTTAAACCCACGATAATTTTTTGACAATATATATATATATATATATTATAATGAAAATAATAAAATTGAAATATTTAAATAATGAAAATTTAATACAATAAAATTATATAAGGAGATAAAATAATGAGTTCTGAGCATAATAATATCATAAGAGAATTTAATTTTGAAAGTTTACCATTACCATTTTCTGCACAAAGACATATTCAAGTATATGAAGATGTAATATATTATAATGATACTAAATTATTTGGAAATAATAATTCCTATGGAAAAATCAGAGTTGATAGAATATACGATGCCTATATTATGCATTATAAAAGTAATAAACGTCATATATTATTATTACTTCTATTCTTTTTTGCTTTTATCAAGCTCAATAATGCTATATTATTTTTTATATCCGTATATTTTCTTTGTAGACTTATTTTATTTAAAAAGTATTTTATAAAATTAGAAATGGAGAATGGTAGTTATTTTGTAATAAATTTTTATACATGGGAAGAAGATATATGTCATGAAATTTATGATTCTATTGATTATATGTTAGACAAAAGAGTTGATGATACTAATATAGGCAGATATATTAATAAATAAAATCTGTTTCAATATTAATATTTATATATATATGCAATTAATTTAAATAAAAAATTAAGTGCCAAGTGGTTTTTCTTGGCACTTAATTTCTAATCAATTTTATCAATTATTTTATTTACTTCATCTTTCAATTTATCTTTTTTAATTTCTGACTCTTTTTTACTTTTTTCTATTACATTTAGGTATAATTTAATTTTTGGCTCTGTTCCTGATGGTCTTAATACAAACCATGAGTCATCTTCTAGATAATATTTTAATACATTTGATTTTGACAATCCTGTATCATCATTTAAGTAATCAACAATGTTTTTAACTTTAAGTCCTATTACTTCTTCAATTGGATTGTTTCTTATTGTCTCCATTATTCTTTTAATTTTATTTGCTCCATCAAGTCCTTCAAGAACTATTGATTGAACTTCGTTTGAATAATATCCAAATTTATCATATATATCATCCAATACATCTAACAAAGTTTTACCTTTATCTTTATAATAAGCTGTCATTTCGCTAATAAGCATAGCAGAATTTACTGCATCCTTATCTCTGACAAATGTTTTGTAATTATATCCTATACTTTCTTCAAATCCAAAAATAAATTCGCCTTTGCCTTTTCTTTCGAATTCATTTGCTACTTCATAAATATTTTTAAATCCTGTCAAAACTTCAAAGACTTCAACCCCATAGCTTTTTGCAATTGGTTTAATTAAATCTGTAGATACAATAGTTTTTACAACTGCTCCGTCTTCTGGCAATTCATTATTTTCATCTAGGGCTGTCAAAATATAATTTGTAAGCAATGATCCAATTTGATTTCCTGTTAAAAATTGATAGTTTCCTTTTTCATCTTTAACTTCAACTGCACATCTATCTGAGTCTGGATCTGTTGCAAGCAACAAATCTGCTTCTTTTTCTTCTCCTAATTTTTCTGATAATTTAAATGCTTTTGGATCTTCTGGATTTGGATAACCTACTGTTGTAAAATCAGGATCTGGATTTTCTTGTTCTTTTACTATATAAATATTTTCAAATCCTCTTTCATTAAGTATTCTTCTTACCAATTTATTTCCACAACCATTTAATGGAGTGTAAACAATTTTTACTTTCTTGTCTACGTCATCGTTAATTGTACAAGCCAAAACTTCTTTTACATAATCTTCTATTAATGAATCATCAATCCATGAAATTAATCCTTCATCCATCGCTTTATCAAAATCAATTCTTTTTATTTTTGAATAATCATCATATTCTTTCATATAATTTTGAATTTGTACTGCAATATCTTCAAGAATTTGACTTCCATCCGAACCATAAGCCTTGTATCCATTATATTCTCTTGGGTTGTGGCTTGCTGTCACCATTACTCCAGCTATAGATTTTAATTTTCTTATAGCGTATGAACAAACTGGTGTTGGTTGAATTTCTTTGAAAATATTTACTTTAATTCCGTTTGCAGCAAAAACTTCAGCTGTTATTTTTGAAAATTCATCAGATTTGTGTCTAACGTCATAACAAATTGTAACTCCTCTTTTTTTTGCGTCTTCGCCCATATCTGATATTGTATCGGCAAAGGCTTGGCTTGCTTTGGCAACTGTATATTGGTTCATTCTATTTGTTCCAGCGCCTAATTTCCCTCTTAGCCCTGCTGTTCCAAATGCCAATTCTTGATAAAATCTATCTTCAATTTCATTCTCATCATTTTCAATATTTTTTAATTCATCTCTTGTGTCTTGGTCAAAAAATTCATTATTTAACCAAGATTCATAAACTTTTTTATAATCCATAATCTTCTCCTCCTACATATACATTTACAGAATATTTACTGATTTTTTTTATATCAGAAACATTTAATCTTTTATTAATTTTACCCTTTTTATCAAATATTTTAACAAGTTCTCTTTGCTCATTAAATATTTTATTTCTTGTTATATCATCAAGTTCATAATCATTTTTTAAGGCATTAAATACAAAATAAATTTTTTTATTTTTAAAATTTATTTTATAAGCAACCAAGAAATCTTCTAGTCCATCAACAAAAGTTAAAACTTTTTTTATATCTTCACTTTTATATAAGTCAAAAACTTCTAATTTTTTTCTCAATTCAATAAGCTCTTTTACATAAGTAAAAGTTTCCAAATTATCAATTTTATCTTGCCAATTTATTCCATTTATATCAAGGCTCGAATTATATGAATTGCTGTTATTTGATTTTGAATTATTAAATTCAGTTCCTTCATATATAAATGGCTTGCCAAATGATAAAAACAAAATTGCAAATCCAAGTCTTGATATAGAATCAATATTTTCATGATTTGTTAAAGAAATTTTTAACTTATCGTAATATATGAGATTATCATGACATGCAAAATAATTTATAACTTCGCTTGCATCATCTGCAAATCCAATTCTTTTTTCATCAAAATTAATACTTCCGCTAATTCCTATTTCAATTTCATTTTTTAATGTAAAATTTCCTTGGATAAATCCTTTTGAATATCCATCATTATCTCCCCTAATTGCATTTCTAAATCTATCATTAAAAACTGCAAAGCCATTAGATTTTTGACTTCCTGCAAGAATTTGTTTTTCAAGAGGTAAAACTGATTCTCCTCCCATCCAAGGCTCTCCATAAATAATTATGTAGGGTTTTATTTTTTTTAATTCTTTAATTGCGATTTTTATTGTATCAATATCAATCAAAGCCATCAAATCAAATCTAAATCCATCAATATCATATTCACTTACCCAATGTTTCAAGGAATCTATAATTAATTTTCTTACAAAAGCTTTTTCACTTGCAAGCTCATTTCCAACTCCCGAACCATTAGAAAAATTTCCATATTGGTTTTTTCTATGATAATAATTTGGTGCTAAAATTTCCAAATTTGAATCTATAGTTTTAAATGTATGATTATATACAACATCCATTACAACATTCATTCCATTTTCATGAATTTTATTTACCATTTCTTTAAATTCATAGATTCTTCTTTTTATTTTGTATGGATTTGTAGAATAAGATCCTTCAACATTAAAATACAATTCTGGATCATAGCCCCAATTATAATTATCATCATCAAAAAATTTCTCATTTTCTTCGAAAGTAGAAATAAAATCATAAACTGGTAGAAGTTGAATGTGAGTAACATTCATTTCTTTTAAATGGCTTAATCCGGTTGTATGGTCTTTAAATTTTGAATTTTTCTCACAAAGTCCAAGAAATTTTCCCCTGTATTTTACATTTGAATTTTTATTTGCAGTATAATCTTTTACATTCAATTCATAAATTATTGCCTTATTTTCACAAATTTTCGGGGCAAATTTTTTAAAGTTTTTTGGATTTGTCTTTTCAAAATCAACTACAGCTGACATCAAGCTATTGATAGATGACGCCTTTGAGTAAGGATCTGTTACTTCGTATTTATCCTCAACCAAATATGAGTAAAAAAATCCATCCAAATCTTTATCAATTTTACAATAAAATATATCAAATTTTGTTTTGACCATAGAAAATTTTTCTTTTCTTATTTTTCTATAATCATCTGTTATTAATAAATCTATTTTTTTTCTATTTGGAGCAAAAACTCTAAATTCTGTATATTTTTTTGTATATATTGCTCCTAATTTTATATCCTTAATTTCTTCGTAATTATATATCATATTTCCTATTTCAATTTTTCAAAATTTTTATCAAGATTAAATTCATTCGCCCACAAAATATTATCAATTTCCTTATCAATCCATTTTTTCTTATCTAGGTAATCCATGCCCATTTCAAGTCTTTTTTCCAATAGTTGTTCATGATCTTTGAAAATAAAAAATGAATCATTATATGAAATTAAATAATCATATATATTTTTAAAATTATAAGGCAAATTACTATAATCTTCATTGATTAAGTTATCAATCGTTGTTTTGATTATATCATTTTTATAATAGAATTCGCGAGCATTATATGAATTTTCTTCTTTAATATTTTCGATTTTTTTGTAGTCATCTGCAAAAGTATAAATTTTATTTTCTTTTTGAATATTTGTAAGTATTCCACCCTTTGCTGAAATAATATTTGAAAAATTAAAAATAGAATTTAGCATATGAAAACTTTGATTATCGTATAAAGGAAGAGTTAAATTGCTGTAAATATCACAAGCAGGATAAATTTTCCTAAGTTTTTCAACATTTAAATCTTCAATAAAAATTATTTTTAATTTTTCTTTGATTAGCTTGTCTTTATCCAACATATATTTTAATGCCAAAATGAATTTTATTATCTCTTTTGCCATAAAATATCCATCACTGGCTTTTCCAGAAAATATATAAGTTGTTGGTGGAATTAAAATATTTGAATTATCTTTCAACTTATAATACATGCTTGCTATACATATTGCACTAAGAAGTTGTCTTTTTGCCTCATGAAACATAGTAAGTTGCATATCAAATATAGAATATGGATTTATCGGCTCAGTTTCATTTATTTTAAAATATTCAATTAATTGAAGTTTATTTTTGTATTTAACATCTTCAACTTCATCATAAAAATCCAAATTATTTTTTAATTTTTCCAATTTTTCTAGGCTATTTTTATCACTAATATTAATATCATAATTTTCAAGCAACTTTTTTAAATTTTTATTGTTTGACTTTGCGTACAAATACCTATCAATCCCAAAATTTAAATGTGAAAAATTATTTGACTTATCCTTATAATTTTCAACAATTGTTTTTGACAAATAAAAATATTTTTCAGCAAAAATATAATTTAACCTATCATATTGCAATTGGTTATTTTCAATTATTGGTAAATTAAAATTTATTTTCGCATAGTCATTTAATTTTATTACTATATCAAAAAAAGAATCATCGATTGATTTTATCATTGAAATATCATAGCTCTCCCTAGAATCTGGAGTAACCAAAAACCCAATATGATCGAAAACTTTTCTAGAAATATCTACACATTCTCCGATTTCTAAATTATAACCTTGGTGCAAACTTCTAATAAATTCTACTATTGCCAAGGAAGGATGTATGTCTGCAAGGACAATTTTGACCTTATTTTTGATATTTTTTATTTCAAAATTCCTTTTAAAATATCTCCTAAAAATATCTTGAATAGAAGATACACAATAAAAATATTCTTGTTTTAGCCTAAAAATTTTTCCTTCATAGGTCGAATTATCTAAGTACAAAAATTGAGTAAGAGAATTGTTATTTATATAATCATCGTAAGCACTTTTTAAATCTCCACTTTTTAAATTTAAGTAATCTATTTTATTTATAGATTCAGATTTCCATAATCTTAAACTATTAACAAAATTATTTTCATTATTAAAAATTGGCATATCATAAGCAACAGCTTTGACTTGTTTATTTTGAATATTTAATATATAAGAGAAATCTTTTTTATGTTCCCATTTATTTCCCCTATATAACCACTCGTTAGGATTTACAAATTGTCTACCTTCTCTTATTTCCTGTTTCATTCCCCCGCTTTCATATCTTAAAGCATAGGCCATTGATTTTATTTTATTTTTACTTAATTCTTTCATCAAATACCAAGAGCCAATACCTATATCGCTATTTCCAAGACTTGCTTCTTTTTCATAATTAACCAAATCTTCCATAGAAATATTTAAACTATCAAGACACTTATTAACTTCATCAGTATAGTCTAAGGATTCAATAGCGCTTTCAATAAATTTTCCTGGATTATATTCAAAAGATAGTAAGTAAACTTCTTTATTTTTAAAAATTTTTTTTGACTTTGTCCAATTTTTTCCTATATCTTGCATCAAAGCTTTTACAAGCCCATCATAAATTTCACTTAATCTCGCATCATCTGTTTCTTTAGCATAAAAAGAATACAAAAAATTTTGTATTCTTTTTAAGATAAAATTATTATTATTTTTTTCCATTCTATGCCTTAATATCTTCGTATAATTTTATATATTTTTTAGAAGATTCTTCCCAATCATTTTTCTCTTTCATTGCATTAACTACAAGTTTATCGAAAGCTTTTCTATTATTTTTGTATAAATCAATTGCATTTTTGCTTGCAAAAAGTAATTCGTGAGCATTTATATTTTCAAATGAGAATCCACTACCTTCTCCAGTATATTTATTGTAAGGTTTTACTGTATCTTTTAAACCACCAGCTTCTCTTACAATTGGTAAAGACCCATATCTCATAGCAATTAATTGACTAATTCCACAAGGCTCTGATATTGATGGCATCATATATAAATCGCTAGCCGCATATAATTTATGACTTTCTTTTCCATCATAATAAATTCTTGCAGCAACCTTGTCAGGATATTTCCACTCAAAATACTTAAACATTTCTTCGTAAGTATAATCTCCTGTGCCCAATACAACCAATTGAATATCTTCTTGTAATAATTCATCCAATATATATCTTACAAGATCAAATCCTTTCATTGATGTAAGCCTTGAACAAATTGCAATCATTGGCACATCTTTATTAACTGGAAGTCCATATTCTTCTTGTAATTTCATCTTATTTTCTATTTTATTTTCCAAAGATTTTACATCATAATTTTTAAAAATATTTTTATCAGTTTTTGGATTCCACAAATCATAATCTATTCCATTTACAATTCCTGAAAGTTTATTTTGATATTCTCTAATTATTCCATCAAGACCTTCGCCGTAAAATGGATATTTAATTTCTTGAGCATAATTTTCACTTACAGTATTAAAAGCTGTTGAATGAACGATTCCGCCTTTCATAAAATTAATGGCATCAAAATATTTTAAATCATGTTCATTGAAATAATATCCATCAAGACCTGTTAAAGTTAAATATCCCGAATCAAAAACTCCTTGATATTTTAAGTTATGAATAGTAAATAAAGTTCTTATATCATCAAAATAGTGATCGCCTTTTCTAAAATCATTTACATAAATATTTACCAAAGCTGTGTGCCAATCATTAGCATGAATTATATCTGGTTTAAAATCAATTTCTTTTCCTAATAAGGTAGCAGCTTTTGAGAAAAATATAAATCTTTCAGCATCATCGTCATAGCCGTATGCGTTTGGTCTGTCAAAATATTCAAGATTATCTATAAAATAAAATGTAACACCTTCCCATTTTAGGCTAAAAATTCCAGCGTATTGATGTTTCCAATCAAGATCTACATAAAATTCTTTTATTTTTTTCATCTTTTTTCTATAAATATCATCAATACTTGAATACAAAGGCATAACAACTCCTATATCGATACCTTTTTTTGCAAGTTCTTTTGGCAGAGAACCTGCTACATCTGCAAGACCACCTGTTTTTATAAAAGGATCAGCTTCACTTGTTAAAAATAATACTTTCATCTTACACCCCTTAGTTAATGTGTTCTCCCTTATCTGTTAAGTAAGGATGGGTTCTGTTTCCAAATAATTTAACATCTTCAAAAACTTTTGTGTCTTTATCAGTTATTACATGATTTAAAATCGCACCTTCGCCTATCTCAGAATTTTGGAAAATAATAGAATTTTTGATTACTGCACCTTTTTTAACTGTAACTCCTCTAAAAATAATAGAATTTTCAATTTCTCCTTCAATTATAGCTCCATTTGCTACCAAAGAATTTCTTACTTTTGAACCTTTTAAATATTCAGTTGAAGGCTCGTCTTTGCTTTTTGTATAGACCATTCCTTGTTCATAGAAAATTTCATCAAAAAAGTCCCTATCTAACAAATTGAAACTAGCTTCAAAGTATGTCAAAGTATCCATAATAACACTCAAACTTTCTTTTGATTTATAAAGACCAATTGATTTTTTCTTTGGATATTTGAATAAAGCATCGAGTACATTTGTAGCATTATTTTTTTCAATTGAATATCTAAGAAGATCCATAAATATATCTTTTTTAATCAATATTGAACCCGTAAATAAATTTATTTCTTCTTCAAGTCCAAGATTAATTCCAACACTAACTGGATTTTCATTTTCGTCAGTATTAATAATTCTTCTATTTAAATAATAACCATACTCATCATTCTTTTTTTGAGTAAAAATTAAAGCATCTAAATTTTCATCTTGCATTTTTTCATAAGCATCTGAAATATTTACCTTAGAAATATACATTGGATTTGTTATATAAACATATTCACGTTTATTTTTCATAAAATGTTTCATCGTGTTGTAGTAGGTTTCTATTTCATTAGCAAGTCTTGACCTTAAATATACTGGCGGATTAATCATCAAACCACCGCTTCTTCTATTTAATTCCCAATTTCTTCCATCTCCTACATGATCAAGAGTTGATCTTAGAGGTTCTCCACCATATAAAATAACGCTTGATATATTGTGATTTGTTATATTAGATAAAGTAAAATCTATAACCCTATACCTACAACCAAAAGGTAGCATATAATCAGGTCTATATTTACAAAGTGTATCATAATTTTTTTCATCAAATTCTGAACTATAAATTAAAGCAAGTATATTTTGCATACTAATCCTCCTCTATCCCATCTTCACTTACAAGATAAACTGATGTAGAATTTTTATCTCCAATATTTTCACTAATTTCCATATTTTCAGTAATTACAGAATTATATACTTTTACACCTTCTTTTATAGTAACCCCTGATAATATTACACAATTATTTACACAAGCATTTTTTTCAATTTTTACATTTGAAAACAATACAGAATTATTAACCTCTCCATCTATAATACATCCTTCATTTATTAGCGCATCATTTAATACACCATTTTTACCAACTCTATGAGGTGGCAAATTTAATGCAGTTGTATATATTTTCCAAGAATCATCTTGAATATTTAGAGGGTTTTCAGGATCAATTAAATCAAGATTAGCTTGCCAATAAGATTTTACAGTTCCTACATCTTTCCAATATCCATCAAATTTATAAACAAATAAATCTCTATTATTATTTAGTAAGTAAGGAATAATATCATGACCAAAATCATTTGTAGACTCAGAATTATTATGATCTTCAATCAAAGCCTGTCTTAAAACTTTCCAATTAAAAATATAAATTCCCATTGAAGCAAGATTTGATTTAGGATTTTCAGGTTTTTCTTCAAACTCAACAATTCTTCCCTCATCATCAGTATTCATAATACCGAATCTAGATGCCTCATCCCAATCAACTTCCATAACTGCAATAGTCGCATCAGCACCTTTTTGCATGTGCTCAGAAAGAAGTTTTGTATAATCCATTTTGTAAATATGATCTCCAGATAAAATCAAAACATATTCAGGATCAATACTATCAAGATAATTAATATTTACAAAAATTGCTCCAGCAGTACCTTCAAACCATCTTCCACCTTCTTCTGTGTAGTAAGGAGTTAAAATTCTTAAACCACCAAAATTTCTATCATAATCCCATGCTGCACCAATACCCAAGTGCTTATTCAATAATTGTGGTTTATATTGAGTTAAAACACCAATATCTCTAATTTCAGAATTAGTTGCATTTGACAAAGCAAAATCTATAATTTTATATTTTCCACCAAAAGGAACTACAGGTTTTGCCATTTCTTTAGTAAGAGCTTTTAATCTAGATCCTTGACCACCAGCAAGAAGCATAGCTGCAATTTTATTATTATTTCTCATAAATCCTCCTATTACTTCATGATTAAAAAAATCTGAATGACTTAATATAATAATACCCAAAAAATAATAATTTAATTTACTATAAATAATTTTATAAAAAATTAAGATTTTGACATAAAAATAAATTTTAGTATAATATTTATATTGATTATATGGGGATGTTTTGGTTTCGACGTGCTTGTTAAGATTTAAGTTGCAAGTCGTTTATCAATTCGTAAAATTGAAAATTAAATATAAATGCAAACAATAATAGCGAAAGACAATTCGCATTAGCTGCCTAATTTAGGCAAGCAACAAATAAAAATTAAGCCACAGTAGTTTTTATTTGTTTCATAATTTTATGTGGCAACTAATATACAAAGCTTTGAGTATATTTAGTATCTATGAAGCTAGTCTAGTAAGTTATTTGTAAGTAGATAAGTGCTAGATGAAAATCAAATACTTACTAAACTTGTAGATGCTTTTATTAAGACTCGTGCGGACACGGGTTCAAATCCCGTCATCTCCACCATATATATTATAAGCCTTGATTTTTCAAGGTTTTATTTTTTGTGATACTAATTTGATACTAATAATTTTATCATCTTTTTTACATCTCTTTTGATTGTTTCAACCTTTATATTTAGCCATTTAAAAAATTATTTTTTTATTTTTTTCATTTGTTAAATATCTTTTATTTTTTCTTATTAATTAAAGTCCGTTAAAATCTCCATTTTCCAATAAAAAAACACTCAAAACAGTTTTTTTGTTTCTGTTTCAAGTGTCTTTTATAAGTAAAAATGCGTTATATATTTATTCTTGATTATTATATCAATTTCAATCATTAAATCAAATATCTATTTTATTTTTGGAGATTATTTATATTAATATCTATCACTTGCTTTATATCTTAAATTCATTACCTATCTTAGTTCTATAAAGCTTTATTCTATTTACTAATACAATTACATCACTTAAAATATAATTTCGCTTATACATCAAATATGAGAGCTATATTTTTTAATAATTAAGCCTTTATAAAAATTCTCTTATAAAATCTTTTTTGATATTATTGTCCCTTTTCTCAATTTCCCAAACTGTATTGAATACTACTTCATCAATCCTATTTGTCTTTGAGTATGTAGGTCTAGAATAATCATAAGCTTTTAAGTAGGTAGTTTCATCATAATAAACCGCCTCGTCTTGATAATCTTTAAAGTATTTTGAATTATAAATCTTTCTTTCTGCTTTACTTCTTAGCCCTGTAACTTGATTGTATGTTATTCCTAACAACTCGGATATTTCTTTGAATGTTTTGTCATATAGATAATAATTTTTTATAACTTTCATTTCTTCATAAGTTAGTATTTTTTTAAGATTATTATTAAATTCTTTGGAGATTGTATCTCTTTCAATATCGATTCTAGTATCTTTTATTCGGTCAATCTTCTTTTCGTTTTCGTCATCTCGGTTTTCTATTGGGTCATCTAAACTATCAAGCGTATTATAATTCAATCTTCTTCTACTAGCTGATTTAATGTATTTAATAGCATAAGTTGAGAATTGATAACCTAATGATATATCAAATCTTTCTACTGCCTTTAATAAGCAAATAAAAGCTTCTTGTTCTAGTTCTTCTTTGTCGTGGATTCCCTCAACATATAAGCCCCTCAATCCAATATAGATAAGATTATAGTTATTTAAGGCAATTTTATTTCTGATTTCTTTGTCTTTGGTTCTTTGATATTCATAAAATAGTTTTGAATTGTCATCATAAGCCTTTAAATTTTCCATATATCCCCCAATAGCTAAATACAAAAGATTTTATAAAGCTTTATTTATCTTCAAGGCTTTCAATATATTTTTCAATCGATATTCTGATAAGTTTTGTAAGACTAACCCTTTGTTTATCTGCTATTTTTTCAAGCTTTTCCTTATATTCTTTATCAAGCCTTAAAGTAAATTTTATATCTTTTCTTTTCTCATCTGGTAAACTTGGTCTGCCAACTCTATTTTTCTTTTGTTTCTCATTCATTGTTGTATCTCCTAAATTTATTATTTACTAAAATTCTATCAAAAAATAATAAAAGTCCGTCATTAATTATTATACAACTTTTTGTTTATAATCGTATAAATTGGAGATACTTATATAAATTATTGCACAAAATATAGATTTTGTGTAATATATGCCTTGGCAAATTTTATCAAACGTCTATTTAAAGCCATTCTATATTTTTGAATACTATACACAAAAAACCAATATTAAAGTTATGATAATTTGTCGTAAGGCTCTATTTTGAGTTTTAAACGATTTTAGTATTTAAGTCATACAAATATATTAGATTGTATTATAAATCGTCTGTATACTTAAATTATTAATCATTTTTAATACTTCCAAGCGCTTGGAAATTTATTTTATTGTGAAAGTTAAAATCTCCAATATTTTTTATAGTAGCCGATAAGGTCGGACGTATTTTAATAATCTCCAACAACAATATTCCACTACGTTGTGGATTTTAAAATAATATTATCAATAAAACTTAAATCCTAAATCTTGCAACGTTTCATTATTTGAATGTATAGAAATTCTTCAAAAACGACAACGTTGACGCTTTTACTTTTATTAATCAATCTTAAATCCGTCAGCGCTGACGGATTTGTTTTTCTATTAATTATTTTTTAAATTCGTAATCGATTACGAATTTGATTCATATTTTTATTTAAAATTAGAGTATAAGCACGAATTTATATTTATATATCTATATTTTAAATCACAAATCGATTTGCGATTTGATTTTTTAAAATGTGATGATGTATTCCGATTTGATATTAAAAAAGACCCTTTAAATCGGCAGGCGATTGCCGATTTGTAATTATAATTTATTTTTTAAATACGAATATGTTTTCGGGTTCGCCTTAATATATTAAATTGGCAAGCAATAGCGAATTTGACTTATTAAATTCAAATATAAATCACTCAACGTTGAGCGATTTGAATATATTAATTATAAATCACAACACGTATTGCGATTTGAAACTGTTAAGAATTGTTAAGGTTTCAAATGTAAATACGTATTTACATATTAAAAAACAAATGTTGATACGCATCAAGATTTGAATAATAATTTAAAATATAAGAAAATCTGACAACGCTGACACATTTATAATTTATAAAACCTTGGTAAATCTTAGCATTTTTCAGTTCAATATTTGACTAATTCATGTATTTATAATAAGTTACTAGTATAAAAAACATACGTGACCCCCTTAAAAGGATTTTTCCTTTGGGTTGCGCCATGTTTTTTATAATTAATAAAATTACAGTATAATGTTTTATATGGAGATACTTTCCACCTTCCGCATTTGTGGGGGAGTGAGTTAGTATCTCTTTTATTTCTTTTTGTAAATTTTATATTTTTAAGTATATTACAATAAACAGAGATTAATCACTGTCCGTGAAACCTTATAGGTGGAGATGGTGTTTAATCTCTGTTTTTACGATTATAACATTTAAATATTTTTATATTACAATCTAATATTTGATATAATTTTTATGCTAATTTATATTAGATTTTATAAATTAGCATTATCCAAATAAAAAAATCGTGAGTAAAATTTTAATACTCACGATAATTAAAATTAATTATAATGCCCTTTACATTGGAAAATCACAAGGCTATCATCATCAATAAAATATACTAGCCTATGTTCTTTGTCTATTCTCCTACTCCATAAGCCTTTTAAGTTTTCTTTTAAAGGCTCGGGTTTTCCTATCCCCTCAAACGGGTTTCTTTTTGTATCTTTGATTAGTTGATTAATTCTTTTAAAGTTCTTTTTATCTGCTTTCTGCCAATATAAATAATCGTCCCAAGCGTCAAAAGTCCATTTTAAGCTATTAATTTTCATCTTCAATTATCTCATTTTCAATAAGTTTCATATTTCCTTTTTTGTACTTGTTGAATTTTTCTTCAAGGTATGCAATATTATTTTTGTTATAAAATGGGTCTGCTGATACTTCAAACGGGATTCTATACTCCCTACCTAATTTTTTTAAATAAATGTTTATAGCACTTGATAAAGAAATGCCTATATCATTACATACTATTTCGGCTTGTTTTTTTACTTCGTCATCTACTCTTAAATTTATTTGTGCCATATTATCACCTCTTAATTGTATTATATCATTATTATATGATTTGTAAAGATATATTATATTATTATTATTTCTTTTATAGTTAAAATAAAAATATGAGTTCGTCTTTAATTTAACATCATAGAGTTTTATACTAACATTTTCTAACAATTTCATATAATCAAGTTATGCCAATTTCTAGAATCTTAAATCTTTAATAAGCGTTTATATTTCAATGATATATCTATTTTGATACCCCCTCAAAAATTGACTTTAATTGATATTTTAAAGTGTTTAATTTTATACTAACAATCTACTAATATTTTATAGATATAAATTTAGGTTTTCTTAGTAGTATTTTTTTATATATATAAAATATTTCCAACATTTTCCAACAATATTTCAATCTATTGTCAACATAAGCTTTTAAATACTAGGATTTTCTAGGTTTTTACTCGGTATAAGTATATATGTTATTTTTTATCAACTTAAGCTTTTACCTTAGGATTTCTTAGTAATTTATATATGTTTTTATGTCTGGTTTTGTTAGGTTTTACATATATTATTTATTTAAGGTTTTTTCAGGTTTTCTTATATATTTTAATTAGTTATTTTTTAATCAACATAATGTTTTATACTAGGATTTTCTAGGTTTTTACTCGGTATAAGTATATATGTTATTGTTTTATCAACATAAGCTTTTATGTTATGTTTTGTTAGGCTTTGTTAATCGTTTATCAATATATGCTTTAACCGTAGGTTTTTGTAGGTTTAATCGGTATAAATATATTGGAGATTATAAGACGTCATAATTTGCGTTTTAAGGCTTTCAAGATATTAAACCATATATTTATATACCTAACCTAAAATAAATTGAATAGGCTTTATAATATGATTTATTTAACCTATCTAAATACCTTTACTATCTCCAATCTGATATAGACAATAAAAAAAGACTAGCCAAGAAAAGCTAGTCCATAAAAATATTATTCTTATTTCATTTTTGGAGATTGTTTATAATTCTCCTAAAACTCTGTTAGGTTTTTCCTTAAAATTTAGAAAATCTTCTAAATTATTCACCCCACATTTTAAATCTGAAAATAAATAATTTGTATCTTGTAATATAAAATAAATCACATTGACTATATAATCATAGCCAATATTATTTTTTATTTTCTCATCATCTATTAGGCAATCAATGTTATACAAAACAATTGAAAGCTTTTGTATTTGCTCTATACGTTCAACAATTGTGTTTAATGTTGTTAGTTCTAAATCATCATAAATTGACCCGTCTAGTTCATCAAATATATAGTCATATTCGATTAGGTTTTCCCAATCTACAAGCTTATTTATTATTCTTTCACTCAATAACTCATGATTTTTAATAATCATATTGTGCAAAATATCCAAGCTTTCGATTATGATATTTGTATAAGTGAAACAATCAAAGCCTAATGGCCTTTTGGTGAAATAATAGCCTTTGAGCATTAAATCAATATTTTGTAATTGTATAAAAGTTTGGTCTATAATTCTTTTTTCTTCATCAAGTTTTATAGTTTTTTCTTTTCCCATTTACGCTCCTAATTTGTAATAATAATCTAATATGATATCAATTACTAGGGGTCATTAGATGGACGAACCTAGTAAAATCAATACTTATAGACGTTCATTATCTCTTATCATTTTCTTAGCTATTTCTATAATTTTGTCGGGGTCGTCAAGCATTTCTTTTGCCTTTTGGTCGGTTATATATGCACCGTGTTTTCTAATTGACGGTAGCACTTCATGAGTAACCCAACGTTTAAATCTTTTTGCGTTTTCTTGATTTGACCCAAATATCGCCTCATAAAGTCCACTCTCATTTATCAATAACATTCTTCTAATATTTTTATTAGGTTCAATTGGTGTAGCTAAACGGACGAACCTAGTAAAATCAATGTTTTGGGGGTCAATCTCCATATAATTTTTATTATTTAAAAGTTTTCTCATGTTGGCAGTTTCTTTATATCCCAAAACTTTTGAAACATCTTTACCAACGAACCAAGGTTCGCCGTCTTTATCCGTCATAGTTCTAACCGTCTTGAATTCATTATCTTTAAAAAAATCTTTTATAGTCAATTCATTTTTCATTTTAACCTCATCATATTTTGCTCTCTATTTTACGTTTTAAGGCTTTTTTATATGTTAGCCATATAAATATATGCCTATACCTATATTTTTAATTCTAGCCTTATTCTGTGAATTATTTTGCCTATTATATGCCCTCATTGATAGCTTGATTTTTATTTTCTATTTCTCCTTGATCGGTGAAGATTTTTTCACTTCTAGCTAAATCATAAATAATAGTTTCTAAATCTTCCACCTCGTCTTTTATCCTATCGACTGTTATATTTATAATATAATCAAAATTCGTTCTTACATCTCTACTTAAAACTAATCTTTTCCCGTCCTCGATAGTCCCTTGTACATATAATAAATCTTTTAAAGCTAGTACGTCAGTACCTAAAGTGTCTATATTATCAGTTAAAGCCTTAATGCTATATTTTATTTCGTCCATTTTCTTTTATCTCCAATCTTATTTATTTTAATTTTTAATCTTTTAATTTTTCGTTGAATAAGTTATAATATACATGATTGTATTTATTACTTGTTTAACGTTTAGGCTTTACCTTTTTGGTAAAGCCATTTTTTTATATACATTTCCTAAAACTCTCACCCTTTAATTGATAAAGGTTCATTGCCTCGTTCATTCTATCCAATATTTGTTGAGGTTTCTTATAATTGTTTGAGCCACCCCATCTCTCAATTAATTGTTTTGCATTGTAATTTGATGTTATAAAAAGCCTATTACCTCTGTTCATTGTTTCATCAATAACCCTTTTAATTGCACTCAAACTCCATTCTGTGCTAGTATCTCCAAGCTCGTCGATAAATACTAAATCATGTGAGCCTATTTTTCTTATAATATCCTCGGGGCTATCAAAAGAATTGCTATCAAAAGCCTTTTTTATCTCGTCAACCATTCCCATTTCGCTTGAAAAATATAAGGTTTTATTATAATTTTTGACTATCTTTTTACAAGTTATCCCAATAAGCGTTGTTTTTCCTATTCCTGTATCACCAATTAAGCCAATACCCTTTCTAGTTCGGTTATAGTTTTTAACGTATTGTGATAAGTTTCTAATCATCTTGATGTTGTCTTTATTTTCTATCAAGTCGGAAAACTCATATTTTTTAGCATTTTCTGGTAAAGATGAATAATCACCCTCACCCTTTTTCTTATAATAACTTTTAGATGTTTCATTGATTCGTTTTTGTAAATCTCTGCACCTTTTTTTGTATCTTTCTTCACCTAATTTTGAATATCCTTTCTCGTTTGTATTGTAATCTTCCATAGGATTTTTCATTACCAATTTAACCCCTCCGTGAATTTGTTTATATACTCTTCTTGTTCTGATACCTTATCAGAATAATTGCCCTCTAATACCTTGATAAAATTATTAGGCTTTATAAACCAATCAATGGTTATTCTGAAATCACTCACATATCCCTTTAGAAATTTACTTTCTTTGATTTTGTCTATTCCTTGCAATACGGTTTCAAGTCCATTTTCATTTATTCTAGCTTTTAACATCTGATACCTTTGTGTATTACTGTTTATAACTTGCACCTTAGGTATATTTACATCAAGGTTATTCCACTTGTCTATTATTTTTTGTAAATTGTCTTTTTTTAGTGTATTAGTATTTGATACATCTTTTTCAATTTGTTTTTTGAAATCATCATCACCATTAATTTCTATATCTGTGTCTATATCTATATCTTTATCTTTATCTATCTCTATATCTTTATCTATATCTATATCTATCTCTGTGTTACATTTTGTTACATCGGTGTTACATTGTAACGCTTGACCGTTACATTGCAACGCTTTTTGTCTTTTTCTATGTTCTCTTACACGCTTAGCAGAGCTTGATTCTGAGCCAATAAGAGCTGGTACTTCACTCAAAAAAACATCATCATTTACAAATTCAATCAAGTCGTTTGTAGTGCAAAAAGCTATGGTCATTTTTATATCGTCAATTTCTTCATCAATATCTAATGCTAGTTGGTGATAAATATCTTCATCAGTTCCTTCAAACTCAATAATTCCCTTGTTATTAATGCTTAAAAGTTGTAATTTTAAATATATGATTGTATATATATCACCACCAGCAATTTTTCTTAACTTTTTCATCTTTCGGCTTTTAAAAAAATCATCTTTCAATTTAAGCCAATAATATTTTTTATTTTCTGCCACTTATCCCCCTTTCTTTTTGGTTGCCACTTGGTTGTCGTTTGGTATACCAACGGTAAACCATCGGTTGCCACTTGGTTGTCATCTGGTTATCGTTTGGTTGCCAATACAACATTCGTTTAAATTCCAATATTTGGAGATTGTTTCAACTATTAAATTCTTTTTTTACTATCTCCAAATCATCAAGACTTAAATTATATCTTTTGATTAAATAGTCGGCAGGTATTCTGCCATTAATTGTTAAATATCCGTCTTTTTGTAATTCGGTGTTTAATTCTCTCATACACTTATAAGCTTTTGATTTATTCACGTTTAATAGTTTCATTACTTGTTTAAAGTCTAATAACATTTTTAGTCCTCCATTTTTACAATTTCTTTCACTTCACAATCAAGTGCTTTAGCTAGTTTATTAATTATTTTAGGTTTAGCATAACCACGTTGTAAAACTACTCCCAACCATTGACGGGATACTCCCATCAATTCGGCTAACGTTCCATTGTTCAAATTCTTTTCAGTCATACATAATTTAATATAAGACTTGTTTAAATTCATTCTTTACCCCCTTTTCTTTGATGTTTCATTCTTGAATACATTTTATACTTATTCGTTTCTTTTGTCAATACTTTTAAAATAAAATGTTTACACTTTTAAAACGTTGTATTATAATATCTATAAGTTGAGGGGGAGAAAAATGGATAAAGAAATAGTAGGTCAAAAGCTAAAGTATTTAAGAAGAAAAGAAAAATTTTCAATGGAAAGATTAGCAAACACTTTTAATGATTTGTATAATTCCAATATTTCTAAATCTATGATTTCTAATTGGGAAACTGGTAAATATTTAATAAGTGGAAAAAATCTTGAATTATATATTAATTATTTTCAAGCACCATTGACTTATTTTACAAAAGATTATGTTAAGCCTAAAGATTTTAAAATTCATAAAACTATCATGAAAACTGCTGAAGATATTGTAGATAAAGTCAATTTTGATAAATTCAATATAGACTGGTTAAGTGAAGAGCATTTGTCATTTGTTATTAATGAATTAAATTCTAACTTAGATAAATTAAATATTGATGGGCTTGTAAAAGTGTCAGAGTATTCAAAGGATATAGCTAAAATTGATGAGTATCTCCTTAATGAATATAAAAAAGATAAATAACCATGCCAGCATATAAAGACAAAGATAGTGGAAAATGGTTGTGTAAATTTTATTACCAAGACGGGAACGGGAATAAAAGACAAAAATTTAAAAGAGGTTTTGATACAAAAAAACAAGCCTTAGAATATGAAAGAGAATATCTTTTAAAACGTCAAGGTCAACCTACTATGTTGTTATCTAGCTTTATAAACCTATATGAAACTGACCAATTTCCACAATTAAGACAAAATAGTATAAGGACTAAAGGTTCAAGATATAAAAAAATTATGGAGACTTTTCCCAATATGCCTTTGAATGAAATATCTCCAAGAGATATTAAAGCTTGGCAAAATAAACTTATAAGCCTTGACCACTCTAATGGATATATAAAAGCATTACAAACAGAATTTTCAATACTTCTAAATCATGCAGTTAGATTTTACGGACTGCCTAAAAATCCTATACACATGGTGAAGCTTGCCAAAAATCCTAACTATATACCCCCTAAAATGCGATATCGGACTTTTGAAGAGTTTAAGCAAGTATATCATCAAATAGACAATATTAAATCAAAAACGGCTATAAATTTGCTTTATTTTACGGGTATGAGAAAAGGCGAACTTGACGCCCTAACACGGGAAAAAATAGACTTTGAAAATAAAACTATATTGATTGATAGGTCATTACAAAGATTAAAGGGTAAAGATGTTGTTACACAAACAAAAACATATGAAAGTCGTAAAATAAGCCTACCTAATACAACATTAGAAATACTTGGAGATTATAAAAATCATTGCTATAACATCAACAAAGAAGATAGAGTTTTTCAATGGGAAAAGAGATATGTTGAAAATGGTATAAAACAAGGGGTAGAAAAAGCCAATCAAGAAATTAAAGAATATAATAAAAGTCATGAATATAAAAAGCCATTGATTAAAAGAATACACGTTCACGGATTGAGACACTCACACGCTAGTTATTTGATAAATCATAATATAAATATTGTCCTAATCTCCAAAAGACTTGGACACAAAAATACATCAATCACCCTTGATACTTATAGCCACTTTTTCCCAATTGCTGAAAGTAAAATGATTGATGTAATGAATAATGAAAAACTATAAAATTTGATACTAATTTGATACTAAAAATTTTAAAACTATATAAATTTAGTGGATTTTAAGGGAGATTAAAAAATAAAGGTGTTGAATTTTCAACGTTGTAAATTATAATGAACTGCCTTTCTGTCTCCCGTCATCTCCACCATACATATTATAAGCCTTGATTTTTCAAAGCTTTTTGTCATAACAAACCAATAGAGAAAATCAAAAATTTTTTACAATTATAACAATTCTTTATCTCTTAATTTTATTTAACATATTGTTGCAGTATATTAACAATAGAGGCTTTTCTACCTTCCGCATTTGTGGAGGGCCAGTAAAAGCCTCTATTTTACTATTATAACACTTAAATATTTTTATATTATCCACTAATATTTGATATAATTTTTATGCTAATT
>NZ_KV808688.1:86391-118978 GCF_001812365.1 Anaerococcus sp. HMSC065G05 | reverse complement strand
AATCGTGAGTAAAATTTTAATACTCACGATGACCTGAAATATTTATAATTAGTTTTATTTTTAAAAATCTACAAAAACATAGTAAATATTTACTAAAAGATAATAAAAAAAGATGATGTGTAAAATAGTTTTATCTATTTCCAACATCATCTATTAAAAATTATTTTTTACTAGCTTATTTAATTTCTTTTAGTAATTGTTTTAAATATGCATACACTCTTTGTACTGATTCTATTTCAACTTTTTCTTCTGGGGAGTGAGCTCCTGTTATGTTTGGTCCTATTGAAATTATATCTAGATTTGGATATTTTTCATAAAATGCTCCGCATTCTAGTCCAGCGTGTATTACTATTGTATCAAATTTTTTTCCTTCAAATTCTTTGTAAACTTTTTGAGCTAGTGGTCTAAGTTTTGAATCTTCTTTGTATTCCCAGCCTGGATATATTGAATCAATTCTATAATTAATTCCTAAATCTTCTATAACTGTCCTGATTTTTTTGGATAATTCTTCTAGTGCATCATTATCTGAAGATCTTAGAGAAATTTCACTTTTAATAAATCCGTCTTCTTCTTTTATTAGGGCTAAATTATCTGAGGATTCTACTGTTTCTCCATCTTTCATCATTGTGTTTGTTCCACAAGCAACATTTGCTATCATTTTTATTATTTTATCTGTTAATTCTTTTGAATAACTTTTTCCGCTTGCTTCATTAATTTCTATTTTTAATTCGCCTTTAACATCTTTAAATTTATCTAGAGTGTTTTTCTTAGCTTCTTCTAATTCTTCTAGTTTTGCTCCATAGACTTTCACGCTTCCTGATGATGGAATTATATTATCAAGACTTCCACTTGTAAATTCTCCTATTGTTATATCTGAATTTAAATTATCTAAAATGGATGCAAATACTTTTAGGGCATTTCCTCTATTATCATTTATGTCCATGCCTGAATGTCCACCTAGTAAGCCTGAAACTTTTATTTCATAACCATCTTTTTGTTCTTCTTGTCCAATTTTTTCTTCTACAAAAATTGTAATTCCACCAGCAGAACCAACTGTTAAGACTCCTTCTTCTTCTGAGTCTATATTTATTAAATATTCTCCTTCAAGAACATCATCTGCCAAGTTCAAAGCTCCTGCCATTGAAGTTTCTTCTTCTGTAGTAACTAATAATTCAATTTGTGGTCCAACATAATTTTCATCTTCAAGCAAAGCTAATCCCATTGCAACAGCAATTCCATTGTCTGCTCCTAAAGTTGTATCTTTTGCAGTTAAATATTTTCCATCAATTACTGGAATTATTGAATCTTTTAGGAAATCATGGTTTGAATCTTCTGTTTTTGATGCAACCATATCCATGTGACCTTGCAAGATTACTTTTGGTGCATTTTCATATCCTTTTGATGCTTTTCTTTTCAAAATCACATTTAAACTTTCGTCTTGATATGTTTCAAGATTTAATTCTTTTCCTGTTTTTACTAAAAAATCAGAAACTTTTTTTTCGTGAAAGCTTGGTCTTGGAATTTCCATTAATTTTGAAAAATAATAAAAAACTCTTTCTGGTTGTAATTTTTCCATTATTTACTCTCCTTAGCATTTAACTCTACAATATTTTTTAGAACTTCGAGTGATTTTTCCATTATATCTACTGATAAAATTTCATATCTACCGTGGAAATTGTATCCTCCTGTAAAAAGATTAGGTGTTGGAAGTCCTTTGTATGAAAGACTTGCTCCATCTGTTCCACCTCTTACAGGTTTTACAATTGGATCCATGCCTGCTTTTTTGATTGATTCTTTGGCAAGCTCAACAATTTCTATACATGGCTCGATTTTTTCTTTCATATTGTAATAAGAATCTTCTATTTTTAAATCTATTATATCATCATATTTTTTATTTAGGAAATTTACTATTTCTTCTAATAATTTTTTCTTTTCATTAAATGAGTCTGTGAAAAAATCTCTTATCAAATAAACAATATCAACTTTAGCAGATGTTCCATAAATTTCATCTAGCATAAAAAATCCTTCATATCCTTCTGAATATTCTGGTCTTTCATTTACTGGAAGCATTGAATTTAATTCTTGTCCAACCAAAAGCGCATTTATCAAAACATTTTTTGCAGCTCCTGGATGAACTGATTTTCCTTCGATATGAATTTTTGCTGTTGCTGCATTGAAGTTTTCATATTCTAACTCTGCAACAGGTCCCCCATCAATTGTATAGGCAAAGTCAGCTCCAAATTTTTCTACATCAAATAGATCTGCTCCTCTACCAATTTCTTCATCTGGTGTAAATCCTATTTTTATATCTCCGAATTTTAAATCTCTATTTTCCATGAAATATTTTGCTATTTCCATAATTATAGCAATTCCAGCCTTGTCATCTGCTCCAAGCAAGGTTGTTCCATCGGTTGTAACTAATTTATGTCCTACTAATTCTTTTAAAAATGGATATTCTTCTTCGCTTAATTTATATTTTTCGTTTAAAACAATATCTCCACCCTTGTATGAATCAATAATTTGAGGATTAACATTTTTACCTGTTAATTCCAAGGCTGTATCCATGTGAGAAATGAAACCAATTGTAGGAACATTTTTTACTGTTCCCTCAATTGATGCATAAACATATCCATTTTCATCTACATGAGCATTTTCAATTCCAATATCTTTTAAATCCTCAACGATAACTTTTGCAAGTTTCATTTGTCCTAGTGTTGATGGACATGATTCGTTTTTGTCATCGCTTTGAGTATCATATTTAACATATTTCAAAAATTTGTCTAGCATAGATTCTCCATTTCTAAATTACAGTTTGTATTCCCAACATAACTATGGCTAATACTAACAATATTCCCATTAATGGTGCAATAAATTTAATCCATTTATTATATGAAACATCTACCATCTCGAGAGTTGCCAAAATTAATCCTGTTGGAGCTATTATTGCCATCCAACCTTGTCCAAAATTGTATGCTGATACTACAACATCTCTTCCAAGAGAAACTGTATCTGCAAGTGGAGCAATAATTGGCATTGACAAAGTAGCAAGTCCTGATGATGAAGGAATAAAAATTCCCAAGAATGAGAATAAAATCATTTGTACTGATGAGAATAATACTCCATTTATTCCGCTAATAATATTAGATGCTCCATAAAGCATTGTATCTGAAATCATTCCATCATCTAAAATTATATTAATTCCCCTAGCTACTCCTATGATTAAGGCAACTGATACTAGATCTGCTGCTCCATCTAAGAATGATCCAACTGCATCTTGTTCTTCTAAACCTGATAGAATAATCAATAAAATTCCAACTATTAAGAACAAGGTTGACATTTCTTCAAACCACCATTCTAAATTCATAACACCATAAATCATTATAGGAAAGGCTAGCATAAATACAACAAGCATTGCAATTCTTCTAAAATTAAATGGTGCTACATTATCTGGATCATAATCTTTTAGATATTGATCTTTAATTCTAGGCATATCTTCTGCAATTATAGAATTTGATGGGTCTTTTTTAACTTTTTTAGAATATCTATAGATATACCAAAGAGAAATAGCTTGAGCTAAAACTAAGCTTATAATTCTTACTCCCATTCCTTCTTTAAAAGAAATTCCTGCAGCATTTGATGCAACTACAACTGAGAAAGCATTTGTTGTTGAAAACATTGTTCCTATTGATGAGCCCATATAAATTGCAGCAATTGTTACCATAGCATCAAATCCTGATGCTAAAAATATTGGCATTAAAATAGGATAAAAGGCAATTGTTTCTTCTGCCATTCCAAAAGTTGTTCCACCAAGAGCAACAATACTTGATAAAATTGCAACCATCAAAAATTCTTTTCCCTTTGTTAATTTTGACAAAGCAGCAATTCCCGCATCAAAAGTACCTGTCTTATTTAAAACTCCAATACAACCACCAAGTAGCAATACAAAAACAATAATTCCTATAGAATCAGCTACACCATCTATTGGTGCTCTAGCTACCTTTAGAAAACCTTGTGGTTGTTGATCAAGCTTGTGGTAAGATCCTGGTATAGCTACAGGCTTTTTAATATCTTCCTTTACAAAGCTTTTTAATGGAACAGTTATTTTTAACTTATCCAAAACATCTTGAGTTGCAGGAAGTTTTTCTTCCTCTCCATCAACTCCACTTCTTATGAATACATTTTCTTCCTTATTATATTCTAACCTATCATAAGAACCTGCTGGTACTAGGTAAGTTAAAATAGAAGCTAATACTAAAACTATAAATAGTACAGTAAAAGCTGAAGGAAACTTAAATTTCTTTTTCTTTTTTTCACTCATAATTATACCTCCAATTCAAACCATACAGGTTTTAACTAAGATTGTCAATAATATTGTAATGTTGAGCAATCAATCTAAAAGATTGAATCATATTTGTTATTTAATTGCTATAATTATATTTTTTCACTTAATTTTATCTAACTATCATATTTATTTATCATAATCAATAAATATTAAAACATTTACTTGTTTTTAGATAAATCTTTTTTTTTAATAATAAAAAATACCAGATTTAACAATTTAAAATCTGGTATTTCTTATAAATATAATAGTTTCATATATCTTTATTCATTTTTTCATATTTGATTATTTCCCCAATCAAATAAAGAGATCCACACCACAAAACCAAATCATTTTCTTTAGCTATTTGTTTTGTATATTCGTAAGCATTTTTTATATCATCTATTGCCTTAACATTTGTAAATTTTGCTCCAACAATTTTTTCCAATTTACCTAAATCAAAAGCTCTTGGATTATCAACTTTTGTTACAATCATTTCATCTGCTATTGATGACAAATTTTCTATAATATACTTATAATCTTTATCTTTTAAAACAGAAAAACCTACTATAAGCCTATTATATTTGAATAATTTTAAAGATTTTATTAAAGCATCTATGGATTCTTTATTGTGACTTCCATCTATTAAAACTTTTGGATTTTTAGAAATAAGTTCCATTCTTCCCGAATTTTTGCTTTCTAATATCCCCTCTTTAATAATATTCTCATCCAAGAAAAATTCCTCTTTAAAATAATCCAAAAAATTTATAGCATTGCAAGCATTATAAATTTGAACCTTTCCTATTAAAGAAGTTTTTATATTTTTATAATTTCTAAAATCAAATTCATTGTAGTTATAATTTTGAGTTTTTATTTTTATCTCATCAAAATCAAATTTATAAATCCTAGATTTTTTTTCATTGGCTTCTTTTAAAATGACATCAAGGGCTTCTTTAACTTGAGGATAAATAAATACAGGAACATTTTCTTTAATAATTCCTGCCTTATTCCAAGCAATTTCTTCAATAGTATTGCCCAAAATATTTGTATGGTCCATTGATATTGTTGTAATAATAGTAGCAAGAGGTTTTTTTACTATATTTGTAGAATCCAGCCTTCCTCCCAAACCAGTTTCAACAACACATACATCAACTTTTTTGTCATAAAAATACTTATACATAAGAGCTGTCATAACCTCAAAATAAGTATTTTTTAATCCTCTTACATCCAATTTTTCACATATAGGTCTAATTAAGTTTATATAAGAAAAAAACTCCTCATCACTAATTGCTTTTCCATTTATTTGTACTTCTTCATTTATTTCAACCATATAAGGAGAAGTAAATAATCCACACTTAGAAGTTTTTGCTAGAGTATTTGCAATATAATTTGCAGTAGAACCCTTTCCATTTGTTCCTGCTATATGAATAACCTTTATTTTATCTTGAGGATTTCCAAGCTCATTTAGTAAAGCCTTTATAGCCGATAAATCTCTCCTTTTGCCAGCAGAATTTCCTCTTCCATAAATCCAATCCAAATAATAATCTTTATCTTTAATCATTTCTACCTCTTTCTTAACACAAATATTATATTATAATAAAAAATAAAGTAAAATAATAATAGACACTCTTATTTTAAAGGAAAGAAAATGAAAAGAAACTACACACTAGATAAGTACAGAGGCTTTACAATAATATCTATGGTATTATTTCATCTTTGTTATGATATAAACCTATACACAAGGCTTGACTGGTACAATAATATTTATATAAATAAAATTTGGCAATTATCCATAGCCATATCATTTTTCATAATTTCAGGAATCAGCTCAAATTTTCTTGATTGGAAAATGAATTTAAAACGTGGAATAATAATTTCAATCTTAGGAATTTTAATTACTTTAATAACATATTTTTTTGTACCCGACCAACTAATAATTTTTGGGGTACTAAACGGTCTTGGTCTATCAATGATACTAATATCTTTTTTACAAAAAAATATAAAAATAAACAAAAACCTACTAATTATTTTTATTATCTTGTTTGCTATAACTTATAGCCTACCTAGCGGAAAATTTTTAAGTAAAAATATAGAGCTTTATTTATATAATAAAAATTTATTTATTCTAGGATTTCCATCAAACAGCTTTCATTCAACGGATTATTTCCCAATTATTCCGTGGTTTTTTGCTTATATGAGCGGTTATATTATAGGAAAAATTTTAATAGAAAAAAATTTTTATAATCACTACGGCAAAAATTCTTTCCTTGCAAAAATAGGTCAAAATCCCCTAAAAATTTACCTATCCCACCAGATAATAATATATGCCCTTGTTTATTTTGTTTTTGAGATAATTATATAACAAAAGAAGGCGATAAATAAAAAATAATTTATCGCCTTCTTTTATTTTTTACAATTAGGACAAATTCCTCTAATTGTTATATCTACACTATTTATTTTATAGCCTTCTAATTCTTCTAATTTTAGATTGTCGATGTCAACATTTAAATCCAGAATATTTCCACATTTTTCGCAAATAAAATGAGAATGATTTTTTTGATAAAAATCATATCTTTTTCTTGATTGATTAAAATCTAATTCACTTACTATATTATTTTCAACAAATAAATTTAATGTATTATAAACCGTTGCCTGAGATATAATAGGATCATAAGATTTTAAATTTTTATAAATATCATCAGCAGTTGGATGATTTCTATTATTCACAAGAAAATCTAGTATCATTAGCCTTTGATGACTAACTCTAATCCCATGTTTTTTTAATATATGCTTTTCAATCTCAAATTTTTTATTTTGATCGACATTTTCAAGAGAATCAATAATTTCTTTCATATTCTCCTCTTTCCAAAATTAAAATCCTTCATTTTTAATATACATTATAAATTAATAAGTGTCAATCTTCGCAAAGAAAAAAAGGCTCAATTGAGCCTTTTTATAAATAGAAACTATGCTAATTCTACTTCTGCACCAGCTTCTTCTAATTTTGATTTTAATTCTTCAGCTTCGTCTTTAGCTACGCCTTCTTTAACTGGTTTTGGAGCTCCATCAACTAATGCTTTAGCATCTTTTAATCCAAGACCTGTAACTTCTTTAACTACTTTGATTACGTTAATTTTTGAAGCACCTGCTGATTTTAATACAACATCAAATTCTGATTTTTCTGCTGCACCTGCTTCAGCTGCTCCTGCTGCAGCTACTGGAGCTGCTGCTACTGTAGCTTGAGCTGTTACATCAAATTCTTCTTCTAATGCTTTTACTAATTCTGATAGTTCTAATACTGTAAGTTCTTTAATTTCTTCTAATAAGTTTGTTACTTTTTCTGACATTTTTAATCCTCCGATATTTTAATTTAAATTATTCTTATATTAAGCTGCTTCGTTTTCTTTTTTTTCTCTAACTGCATCAAGTGCATAAACAAGTTTTGCATTGATTTGTGATAAATCACCAGCAAGTTTTCTAATTGGTGCTTGTAATGTATTAACAAGCATTGAAGCAAGTTCTTGTTGTCCTGGTAATTTTGCAATTGCTAACATTTCGTCTGGAGTTTGATAGTTTCCATCAACTACACCAGATTTAATTATAAGCTTATCTTTGTTTGCATCGTCTTTATCGATGTATTTTCTTGCTACTTTTGGTCCATCAACCATTTCTTCATTTGAAAAAATTAATGCGTTAGAACCTTTTAGCTCTTCTGTAAATTGGTCAAATCCTAGTTGTTGGAATGCAAATCTCATCATAGTATTTTTGTATACTTTGTATTCAGTATTTGCATCTCTAAAATTGTTACGTAAATCAGTAATTTCTTTTACATCCATTTTATCAAACTCTACAAGAGTAACTGATTTAGCATTTTCAATTTTTTTAACTATTTCATTAACAATTACTTGTTTTTGTTGTATAGCTTTTTCAGACATATTTCACCTCCTATGGCTTTTGGTAGGTATATAAAAATCCCCACAATTAGGCATAATTATTATGCCTACATCGGTGGGGATGTAGATTCTTATTCCCACCTATACGGAATAATTAAACTATTAAGTCTCCGTAGTCTTTGGTAGCCTATTTATTTGACTATGATAGTATATCACTTGATATTCATGTTGTCAAATATTTTTTTATTTTTCAACCAAGTCCATTGCTCTTGCTGAAGATAATTTTACTCCAGGACCCATTGTTGAAGCAATAGTAATTGATCTTAAATATTTTCCTTTTGCTGAAGCTGGTTTTGCTTTAACAATAGCAGTGATTAAAGCTTTTAAGTTGTCTGATAATTTTTCTTTACCAAATGAAACTTTTCCAGTTGGCACGTGAACTAGATTGTTTTTATCTGTTCTGTATTCTACTTTACCTGCTTTTACTTCTTTAATTGCGTTTGCAATATCATTTGTTACAGTTCCTGATTTAGGGTTTGGCATTAATCCTTGAGGTCCTAAAACTCTACCAAGTCTACCTACTTGTCCCATCATGTCAGGGCTTGTTACTATTACATCAAAATCCAACCAGTTTTCTTTTTGGATTTTATCTGTATATTCTTCACTACCTGCATAGTCTGCACCTGCATTTAAAGCTTCTTCAACTTTATCATCTTTTACAATTGCAAGTACTTTAACATCTCTACCAGTTCCGTGTGGAAGTACAACAGTACCTCTTACTTGTTGGTCAGCATGTCTTGAATCTACACCTAATCTTACGTGTAATTCTACAGTTTCGTCAAAGTTAGCTTTTGCAGTTTTTTCAACTATATCTAATGCTTCTGATAATTCATATTCTTTTTGAGTATCAAAAGATTTTTTTGATTCTATATATTTTTTACCTTTTTTAGCCATGTTGCCTCCTTGTGGTATAACGAGTTTCCTCTTCCACTTATTCCTCTACAGTAATTCCCATGCTTCTGCATGTGCCTTTTATCATGCTCATTGCAGCTTCTAGGCTTGCAGCATTTAAATCTTGCATCTTAGTTTCAGCTATTTCTTTTACTTGTTCAAGTTTTATTGAACCAACTTTATTTTTGTTTGGTTCCCCACTTGCTTTTTCAAGTCCTATAGCTTTTTTGATTAATACTGGTGCTGGTGGTGTTTTGGTGATAAAATCAAATGATCTATCCTTATAAATTGTCATTTCAACCGGTATTATCATTCCAGCTTGGTCAGCTGTTTTAGCATTAAATGCTTGCACGAATTCCATGATGTTGATTCCGTGTGGTCCTAGTGCTGTACCTACTGGAGGTGCTGGTGTAGCTTTTCCTGCTGGTACTTGTAATTTAACTTTTGCTTGTACTTCTTTTTCTTTTGCTGGCATATTAAATCCTCCTTTGTGGTTTTTGGCGGGTTATCCCCTCCCACTTACATTACGTAAGCCAGTTTAAATTGTCTCAATATCCTCGAAACTTAAATCAATAATTGTATCTCTTCCAAACATATCAATTAAAGCTTTGATTATTTGTTTGTCTGTATCAACTTCTTTTACTTCAGCTACTAAATCTTTAAATGGTCCTTGGATAATATTTATATTATCTCCTACATTTATATTAATATTTAGTACAGGCTTATCTTCTTTAATACCAAATTTTCTTACCTCTCTTTTTGTTAGTGGAACAGGTTTAGAATCTGGTCCTACAAAGCCTGTGACGCCTTGAGTATTTCTAATTATATACCAAGATCTGTTAGTAATATTCATCTTTACCATTACATAACCTGGGAATAATTTTCTTGTTTTAAGTTTCTTTGATTCATTTTTTACTTCAACATACTCTTCTTCTGGCACTGTTACATCGATGATATCAGGATTTTGTTCGTTGTCTATCATCATTTGGATCTTATCTTTGACCCTATTTTCGTAGCCAGTATATGTGTGAACTACATACCATCTTGGTTGTTTTTCTGAATCTTTAGAATCAATTTCTTCTTTAGTATTGTTTGGTTCATTTGAATTATTGTTATTAGATAAATCAGTCATATCTTACCTACATCAAAAATCCAAGCATGTTTCCAAAGACTATATCTAATAACCAAATGAGAAGTCCTGTAATCACACTGACAATAATAACAAGTAATGAGTAATTTAAAGTTTCATTTTTTGTTGGCCATGTGATTTTTTTGAATTCTCTACTTACAGATTTAAAAAATCCATCTTTTTTCTTAGCCATTTTAAAACTCCTTACTATTTTGTTTCTTTATGAACAGTGTGTTTTTTACAGAAAGGACAATACTTTTTAAGCTCAAGTCTTTCTTGAGTGTTCTTTTTGTTTTTTGTAGTATCGTAATTTCTATTTTTGCAAACTGTGCATTCTAGTTTTACTTTATCTGCCATTAAAACACCTCCTAATTTATATGGATAGTCCCATACAAACACATATATTACCATCAAATTACAATATTGTCAATATTTTTTATTGACTTTTTTCTAGACTTTCATAAAATTTTTTTCTTTTATTTATTAAAAATTCTCTAAGATCATCTAAGTCGTGATTCGAAAAGCATGAATCGCTATAATCAAGAAGTATTTCTTCTATATCTAAAAGCTCATATACTCCTTCGTCATACATTTTCCCCAAATAATTTTTATTTTTATCATAAAATATTTTTGGCGGATAGCCTTCTAATTTTCTTGTATCCATGCTTATATAAGATTTTTTTGAATATATTTTATTTCCTACTACAAGTACAGCTTCTTTTATATTTATTTCTCTACCTGTAAGATAATCTTTCATTAATTAAAGCCCGCTTTTTTCTATTGCTTCTACTATATTGTTTACTTTTTTATCAGCAATTTCTTCTGTTTCTGCCTCTGCCATTACCCTAATCAATGGTTCTGTTCCGCTTTCTCTAACTAAAATTCTTCCTGTATCTTTTAGACTTTCACTTTCTTTTTCTATAATATTTTTTATAGATTCATCATTTAATACAGCTTTTTTATCATTAACTCTTACATTTTTTAAAACTTGTGGATAAATTTTTAAATCTCTTCTCAATTCTGATAGGCTTGTTTTGTTATCTATCATAGCTTCCATTAATCTAAGTGAAGTTAAAATTCCATCTCCTGTGTTTGCATATTTTGAAAAAATAATATGACCTGATTGTTCTCCACCAAGTTCATATCCATTTTCGCTCATTTCTATGTGGACATATTTATCTCCAACTTTTGTCTTGCTATAATTTATTCCAATTTTGTCTAGTGCTTTGTACAAGCCTATATTTGACATTATTGTTGTTACAATTGTATTTGATTCTAAATATCCTTCTTCTTTCATGTGTTTTCCACAAATATAAAGAATAGCATCTCCGTCAACAACTTCACCATTTTCGTCGACTGCTATACACCTATCAGCATCTCCATCATAAGCAAATCCACAATCAAGTTTATTTTCTTTTACGTATTTTTGTAAAACTTCAATGTGTGTTGAACCACAATCTACATTTATATTAAAGCCATCTGGATTATTATTTATTACGTAGGTTTCTGCTCCTAGCGCATCATAAACACTTTTTACTATTGATGATGCAGCTCCATTTGCACAATCTAGTCCTACTTTTTTGCCTTTAAAAGATTTTGATACAGTTTGAATTAAAAATGCTGTGTACCTATTTCTTCCACCAACAAAATCATGAGTTCTTCCTATCTCTTCTCCAATTTTTAAATCAATATCTTTAATATCCGCATCAATATAATCTTCTAATTTTTGCAAAAATTCGTCATCCATTTTTTCTCCATCAGAATTTATAATTTTTATTCCGTTATCATGATATGGATTGTGGCTTGCTGTTATCATTACACCACAATCAAAATCTTCACTTCTAACTACATAAGATACTGAAGGAGTTGTTGTTACATGAAGAAGATATGCATCAGATCCTGATGAAGTAATTCCTGCTGATAAGGCATCTTCAAACATATATGATGATCTTCTAGTGTCTTTGCCTATTACAATTTTTCCATTTCCATTTTTTTCTTTATTAAAATAATATCCTAAAAATCTTCCAATTTTAATTGCATGATAAAGGGTAAGATCTTGGTTAGCTTCTCCCCTAAATCCATCTGTTCCAAAGTATTTCATTCTAACCTCCTAATTTACTAATATAATTATAGATTAGTAAGTTCATTGATTCAAGTAAATTCTTTATTTTAAATAACAAAATAGATTTTATTGCTTATTTTTTTCATTATTATATAATTTAACTATGGAAAAATTAGATTACATACCAAAAACAAATTTATATATGAAACACGTAGATAAGTCTTATTCTTTCGGAATTGATTCTATTTTGCTTGCAAATTTTTCAAAAATGAAAAAGAATAAATGTTTAATTGATATTGGCTCTGGCAGTGGGATTTTATCTCTTGCTTGTTCTTCTTATTATAATTTAAGAAAAGTTTTTTCTATCGAAATTCAAAAAGAAAAAGCTAATCTTTTGAAAGAAAATATAAAATTAAATGGAATTAATAATATTGAAGTTGTTAATGAGGACTTAAATAAGGTAAATTTTCCTAATAATTTTTGTGATTATATTATTACAAATCCTCCTTATTATAAAAAGGGAGCTAATATAAAAAATGAAAAGGAAGAATTTTTATTATCTAGGCAAGAAATTAAAATGAATCTTTCTGATATTTTTAGATTTTCTAATAAGTGCTTAAAAGATAAGGGAAAATTATTTATGATTCACAAACCCGAAAGGCTTGTTGATATTATAAAAGAAAGTGGAAATTTAAAATTGAAAAGAATAAAATTTGTTCAATCAAAAACATTTGAAAAACCTGTTTTTATTTTAATGGAGTTTGTAAAAAATGCAAATGATGGATTAAAATTTGAAAATCCCCTTATAATATATGATGAAAATAATAATTATACAAAGGAGGTCAAAGAAATAAATGGATTATAGTATATATTTTGTACCAACTCCCATAGGAAATTTAGACGATATAACATTGAGGGCTATTAATGTTTTAAAAAATGTAGACATTATTGCTTGCGAAGATACTAGAGAAAGTAAAAAACTTTTAAATTATTTTGAAATAAATAAAAAACTAACTTCATATCATAAATTTAATGAAAAGCAAAAATCACAGGAAATTATTAAAAACGCCCAAGAAGGTACAAGTTACGCAATTATAACTGACCAAGGAATGCCAGGAATTTCTGATCCAGGTCATATTCTAATTAAAGAATGCATTAAAAATAATATTTCTTACACAGTTTTGCCAGGTCCATCATCAATTCTTACAGGCTTAATTGCAAGTGGCTTTGATAATGATAGGTTTGCTTTTTATGGCTTTATTCCCAAAAAAAATTCTGATAAGAAAAAATTATATGAAGAGCTAAAAAATGAAAATAAAACCTCAATTTTATTTGATACTCCCCACAACTTAGAAAATACAATCAATGATTTTAAAATAGAATTTCCTAATAGAAAATTGGCGATTACCCGCGAATTAAGCAAAAAATTCGAACAATATCAAATTTTTGATATAAAAGATATAAACACAGATGAGCTTACTTTAAAAGGAGAATTTGTTCTTATTTTGGAAAAAAATAATGAAAATGAATCTTTAGATATTTCATCATACAAAGAACAAATTTTACAAATGAAAAAAAATGGCGAATCAACTAAGGATATTGTAAAATCCTTGAGAAAATCCACCACTTTTTCAAAAAATGATATTTATGAATTTGTAATCAGCTTAGATTAATTTTCTAATTTATTTACTGGATATTCGTTTAAATATTTAACTATTTCATCCAAACTTTGTCCTGCTGATGCTTCAACAGCAATTTGAACACTCGTTTCAACAATTGGTGTTCCAGCAAGATAAACTTTGGATTTTTTTTCATCATCCAACATATCAATTGCCATTTGACAATTCATCATAGAAGAACCCAAATCAAAAAATATAACCAAACCATCATTTGTAGCATATTCATTTATGATTTGATTGATTTCATCAAAATTTGAGCCAATATTTCCATCCTTATCTCCGCCGCTTACCAAAATATTTACATTTGGAGCCATTTGAATGAGAATTTCTCTTAAACCTTCAGCCAATTTTTTGCTGTGGCTTGCTATCAATATATTAATCATTCAAATCTCCCACTATACTTTTTATACATAAATATGAAGAATATGCACCTGGATCAATATGTCCAATTGACCTATCCCCAAGATAGGCAGCTCTTCCTTTTCTAGCCTTAATTTCTTTTGTTTTTTCCATTTTTTCTTCTGCAATTTTAAGAATTTCTTCAAAACTCAAATCATTTTTTAAAGCCTCTGCTACAGGATATAAAACATCAACCATAGTTTTATCTCCAACTTGAGCCTTGCCTCTCATTATTACTCCATCAACTCCGTCAGAAAAAGCTTTTGAAAATGAATTTTTATCCAATTCAATATCTCCATCAAAAGCTTGAGCAAATTTCATAAAAAATGTTCCATACAATGGTCCACTAGCTCCACCAACATTAGAAATCAAAGTCATAGCAATTTTATTAAAAAGTGTTTTTAAATCTTTGTAATCATCATTCATGGCATCTTTCACTTTGTTAAAACCTTTTGCCATATTAAAACCATGATCTCCATCGCCAATTGCCCTATCAAGATCTGTCAAATATTCTTCATTTTCAATAATTATATTTGATAAAGCTATTACCTTTGACTTAACTTTTTCTATATCCATATTAACCCCTAACTATATCTACATTTTCTTCAAGCAATTTTAAAATTTCATCATCAACTTTAAAAAGTGTTAATGAAAAACCTGCCATATCCATGCTTGTCATAAAATTACCCAAGAAAGTTTTTTTGATATTTATATTTTTTTCTTTCAAATAATCACTTGCAAAATTATTTACAATAAACAATTCCATTTCAGTAGTTTGACCCATGCCATTAACCATTAAAACAAAATCCCCATCTAGGTTTTCAAAATCCTCAAGAATATGATCTAAAAGTTCCTTAGAAATTTCGTCAGCTGTTTTAATTTTTTCTTGTTTTACACCAGGCTCTCCATGAATTCCTACGCCAATTTCCATATCTTCTTCAGATAAATCAAAACTTTCTTTTCCAGAAATAGGATTTATACAAGCCTTAGTAGCCATGCCCATAGATTTAATATTTTTTACAATTTTTTCAGCCATAGCTTTCATTTCGTTTAAGTTTTTTCCACTTCTTGCCATAGCTCCCAAAACTTTATGAACAAAAATTGTTCCAGCAATTCCCCTTCTGCCAGTAGTGTATGTGGAATCTTCAACTGCTACATCATCATTTACGATAATATAATCAACATTAATTCCTTCCATCTCTGCCATATCTTTTGCCATTTCAAAATTCATGACATCTCCAGTATAATTTTTAATTACCATAAATACACCTTCGCCAGAATCCGCAAGTTTTATAGCTTCTAAAACTTGATCTGGAGTTGGAGAAGTAAAAATTTCTCCGCAAATTGCACAATCAAGCATTCCATCGCCAACATATCCAGCATGAGCAGGCTCATGACCACTTCCACCGCCAGAAATTAAACCAACTTTTCCTTTAATTGGAAGATCTTTTCTGTAAACTATTTTTAACTCTTCATTAATTTTTACCTTGTCCTCATTAGCTTTTTGAAGACCATTTAGCATTTGACTTATAATTTTATCCTTGTCATTAATTATTTTTTTCATAGAAACCACCTTTCTTAATAAAAATATACCCAAATAAAAAATTTTTATGGTTATTATTTCTCAATACTAGAAAGTCCTTATTGAAATTTAATTTGCTTTAAATTAAAAAATCCATCCAAAATTACAATCTAATATTTAAATCCTAAAAATCAAGTCAATTTAAATTTTTCGCTTTATTTAGGAGTCTAATATTAAAATTATGACATTGATTGAAATTTAAATTTTAAATTTAGTGTGGAAATTCATCTATACTATGAAAAAAATTTTCTTATTTAATTTATTTCAAAATAAAATATCCTACTTGTAAAATTATAATATTTGATTTTTCAAATTGCTATTTTAAAATTTACAAAGTAGAATTTTTCGGACAAAACTTTTTTATTTAACGTTTTGCTTGTCATTTATTCCCATATATTTTTAAAATTTGAAAATTTTTCTTTATTAAAATTTTTTTACCTTGAAAAATATTTAATTTTCAATGTTTTTTTATTTTATTTAAAAAATTCTTAAAAAAATGCTTGACAATATTTTTACTAGTATGTATTATTATCTTAGATATTGATATAGGTTATCAGTATCAAACAAAATTAAAATTTTTAAGGAGAAATTTATGAAAAAAATTGCTATTGTTTATTGGTCAGGTACTGGTAATACAGAAGCTATGGCTAATGAAATTGCAGAAGAACTTAAAAAAAATGATGTAGAAATTGAATTATTAGATCCAAATTCTTTTACAAAGGACTCAATTGATTCTTTTGATGGATTTGCATTTGGTTGTCCTGCTATGGGCAGTGAAGAATTGGAAGAAACTGAATTTGAACCTATGTTTGAAAGTATTGAAAAAGATCTTTCTAACAAACCTGTTTTAATTTTTGGATCTTACCAATGGGCTGATGGCGAATGGATGGAAATTTGGCAAGATAGATGCAAGGAAGATGGAATAAATCTTGTAAGAGATGGTCTAATTGCTTATGATAGTCCAGATGACGAAGCTTTAAGCGAATGTAGAAAGGCGGCATTAGATTTATCTAAAGCCATAGGTTAATCGTATGAACGAAGAATTGTTAATTGATTACGCATCACAAACTTTAGCGAATCAAAAACTTGCTAATTTATTTACTTTTAAAAATTCTGAAAATATTGATATAGAAAAGATGGTTTTTGAGTGGAATGAAATACTTAATGAAAAAAATATGTACGTGGAAATACTTAATAACAATAAATCTTCCGCCCAAATTTATGCATACAGACCTCACAAGCTAAAATACGTATTAAATGAAACAAAAACAAAAACTCTCCTAAGTAAATTGGGTTATAATACCAATGACTTAAATCAATGCATAAACCATTTAAAATTCAGATTTAAAAAAGAAAATTTCCCACATGAAATTGGTATTTTTTTAGGCTATCCTTTTGAAGATGTTATGGGATTTATTGAGAATAAAGGAAATAAATTTCTAATAAATGGATATTGGAAAGTCTATGCCAATGAAGATAAAAAAATAAAAATCTTTAATAACTACAATAAAATTAAAAAATCTTATAAAATCTTATTTAACCGTTACAAAAACATAAGCCAACTTTGTGTAAATTAACAATTCTTTAAAATTATATTAACCTACTAAAAAGGGATTGTTGTAAAAATAGATAATCTTTTAATTTTACAAAACTCTTTTAGGAAATTTTCCTAGCTAATCTAGAAAAATTTCCTTTGAGCTTTTCTAAATAATTTAAGATTCGTAATCTATTTACAACAATCCCTTTATTTTTAATAAATCACTGATTTTTTCAATTTTATAATCTGATAGGTCTCCCTCACTTTCTTTACCATAGCCGTATTTTGCAAAAATGGATATATTATTATTTAGAAAACCAGCTTTTATATCGGATAGCCTATCTCCCACCATTATAAAATTATTAATTTTATTTATTCTTATTATTTCTGCTTTTGGTTTGTAATTGTAATCTTCTCCTACTAAATATTTACTAAAATATAAATCAAGATTATAGATTTTTCTTGCATTTTCTATATATTTTTTTGTACAAGAAGATAAAATTATAAGTTCGTATTTTTCTTTTAGGAAATTTAATACTTTTTCTGTTTCTTCATATAAACTACCAAAATCTCTCATATTTTCTATCATCAAATCCCCTGTTATTTTTATTAATTTTACTTTATTATAGGAATCGTCAAGAAAATCATCCCAAATTTTTCTTGGAGGATAGCCAAGATATGATTTTGGATCAAGATTTGGTTTTTTTATTTTATATTTTTTTAAAGTATCATAAAATGCTTTTTCATAAATTTCGTCACTTTTATGGATAGTTCCATCAAAGTCAAAAATTATTTTCATATAAGATCCATTAGATTTGCCATTTCAATTGCAGATATTGCTGCATCACTTCCTTTATTTCCAGCTTTTGTTCCTGCTCTTTGAACAGCTTGCTCGATTGTATCAGTTGTAACGACTCCAAAAATTATTGGCTTTCCGCTTTCAAGTGAGACATTTGCAATTCCTTTTGAAACTTCTGAACAAACATAATCATAATGAGAAGTATCTCCTCTTATAACTGCTCCCAAACAAATTACTGCATCATAATCCTTGTGAGCTAATTTTTTTGCTGCAAGTGGAATTTCAAAAGCTCCTGGAACTCTTACAAGCTCAATTTCTTCATCTTTTACTTCATGTCTTTTTAATGTATCAAGACATCCTTCCACAAGCCTATCTGTTATAAAATGATTAAATCTTGCAACTACAATTGCATATTTTTTGCCATTTGAAACTAAATTTGCACTATATTCTTTCATCTAATTCTCCTTAAATTCTCTTAAATCGTGACCCATTCTGTCAGCTTTTGTTTTTAAATAAATTCTATCTATATGATTAGAATGAATTTCTATTGGAACTCTTTTATTAACTTTAATATTATATTTTTCCACTTGTTCGATTTTATCAGGATTATTTGTGAGCAAGTCAATTGATTTTACTCCCAATTCTTTCAACATAAGACAAGCTATTTTATAATTTCTCAAGTCTGGTGCAAAACCAAGTTTTATATTTGCATCTACCGTATCGTAACCTTCTTCTTGAAGATGATAGGCTTTTATTTTATTAAATAATCCAATTCCTCTTCCTTCTTGTCTTAAATATAAAATAATTCCTTCTCCTTTTTCATCAATCATCTCCATTGCCTTGTGAAGTTGATTTCCACAATCACACCTGTTTGATGAAAACACATCCCCAGTCAAACATTCAGAGTGAATTCTAGTTAAAATATTTTCTCCATCAATCTTGCCTTTGATTAAAGCCAAGTGTTCTTTTTTTTCAACTTTGTCATAAAAACTTATGGCTTTAAATTTTCCATGGTCTGTTGGAAGATTTATAATATTTGTTTTTTCCAAAAAATCATCTTCATTTTTTGAAAAATCCAACTTGTTTTCTTTTATATATTTTTTTATCTCAGCAACACTTGTCATTTTCATTCCAAGTTTTTCTGCAAGCTCAACTACTGCTTTTCCTCTTAGCATGTGACCATCATCAGCCATAATTTCACAGCATAAACCAATTTCTTTTAAATTTGCAATTTTCATCAAATCAATTGTAGCTTCTGTGTGGCCTTCTCTTACCAAAACTCCCCTATCTTTTGCAATAAGCGGAAAAACATGGCCTGGTCTTCTAAAATCACTTGCTTTTGTATTATTATCTGCAAGTGCCCTTATAGTTTGTGCTCTTTCAAATGCTGAAATTCCTGTTTCTGTATCAACATGGTCAATTGAAACTGTAAAGGCTGTTTCGTGATTGTCAGTATTATTTTTAACCATCATTTCTAGGTCAAATTGTCTAGCAATATTTTTACCAATCGGTGTGCAAATCAAACCTCTTGCATATTTTGCCATAATATTAATCATCTCGCCTGTAACTTTTTCTCCAGCACAGATCATATCGGCTTCATTTTCCCTATTTTCATCATCAGTTACTATAATTATTTCGTTATTTTGTAATGCTTCTATTATCTCTTCCATATTTTTTAAAAACCATTTTCCAATAAAAAGTTTTTATCCAACCTTTCTTCTTTTTTATTTGCCATAGATTTTTGGATAAATCTATTTATAATATCAGTTTCAATATTTATTTCATCGCCAATTTTTTTGTATTTAAAATTTGTTCTTTCTATTGTTTCCGGAATAAGTGATACTTCAAAACTTGTAATTTTATCATCAGAAACAGTAAGAGAAATTCCATCAAGAGCAACTGAGCCTTTTTTCACAATCAAAGAGCAAATTTCTGGACTTGCTGAAATTGTATAAACATTTTTATTTATGTTTTTTATTTTACCAACTCCATCGACATGACCTTGAACAATATGACCATCAAGCCTATCAGAAAGTCTCAAAGCTCTTTCAAGATTTACATTTTTATTTACAATTGACCTATCAAATTTAGTAATTTTTAAACTTTCATTCATAAGATCCGCCTTGTAAGTTTTATCAGTAATTTCTGTCACCGTAAGGCAAACCCCATCAGTCATAATAGAATCTCCAAGTTTTGTATCTTCCAAAACAATATTTGCCTGAACTTCAATTTGAACATGGTCATTAATTTTTTTAAAAGAAATTACCTTGCCCATTTCCTCAGATATTCCAGTGAACATTTTTAGCCTCAATCATAATATCATTATCAAATCTTTTCACATCTTCAAGCTCAAACTCATAAGCTTCCTTAATTTCATCTACTCCCCTTCCATAAAAAGAAGATTTAGAATCAAAACCACTAATTATTTTAGGCGAAATAAATTCATAAATTTTATCAACCAAGCCTTCTTCTAAAAATCCATAATTAAGACTTGAGCCACCCTCAACCAAAATCGAACCGATTTTCATTTGGTAAAGTTTAGTTGCCAAATCATTTAAATCAACATGGTTGTTTTTCATTTTACATTTAATAATATTTAAATCAGGATTATTAGAGGCCTTGCAAGTTGCTATATAAGTTTTTTTATCACTTTTTAAATTAAAAATCTTGTAGGACATATAATCTTTTTCAATTTCAAGATTAGTGTCCACAATAATTCTTACAGGATCAACACCGTTTTCAATCCTTGAATTTAAAGATGGATCATCCTTAATCAAAGTATTTTTTCCAACAATTATTGCATCATAATCACTTCTTAATTCATGAACATAAGCTCTTGATGATTCATTAGAAATCCACTTAGAATCATTAATATTAGAAGAAATTTTCCCATCTAAAGTTTGAGCAAATTTTAATGCAATAAGAGGTCTGTTATATTTTACATTGAAGAAAAATTTTTCATTTAATTTTTTTCCTTCATCTTCAAGCAAACCCGTAACAACTTCAATATTGTTATCTTTTAAAACTTTAAGACCATCAACCTTTGGATTAGTATCAATATTTGAAATTATAACTTTTTTAATATTTCTTTTAATAATTTCCAAAGTACAAGGACCTTGTTTGCCCCAATGAGAGCAAGGTTCCAAATTTACATACAAAATTGCTCCATCACAATCACTTTTCAAATTATTAAAACAATCAACTTCCGCATGAGTTTTCCCATACTCATGATGATAACCCGTAGAAATAATTTCATTATTCTTTACAAGCACAGCACCAACAAGAGGATTAGTTAAAGTTTTTCCCCTCGCCTTTTTTGCAAGCTCAAAACACTTTCTCATATAATCTTTATCATTCATCTTGCCTCCTCCACAATTCTAGGCAAAAGAAAAAGTCCCATTTCAGGGACTATAATTATTTCAAAAAGAAAAATCAAAAAATCTTCTCTCATCCAGACTATACTGTCGGTATAGGAATTTCACCTATTCAGCAAAAAGCTCGCGGACTTTACCGCCGGTGGGGAATCACACCCCGCCCTGAAGAATTGTGTTATTTTATTTACACTTTTATTATAATACAAATTTTATTTTTGTCAATCGTTTACATAAATAAAGTAAATATTACTGTTATCTTAAAAATGAATTAATTTTATTCCACATTTTCTATGAAAGGAAATTTCAACTGATCATTTACAAGAATATATACTCTAGATTCATCTTCATCAATATATTTTGTCCTGCTTGGAAATCCTATCCATTCATTTACAGCATTTTCCATTTGATTTCTTTTCTTAAAAGGAAGATAAAGAGTGTAATCTCTACAAATTTCATTTTCACTATGATCATTTGTTTGAAAACCATAAGGAACTTCAACAAGTTTATATTTTTTTTCATCTCCATAACTAAATGGCTCGTTGCCAAAACTTGTATATTCTACAAGTCTTAAACTATAGGTTAAATCATCTATTTTTTGACTAACTTCAAATTTACCCAAACCATTTGTCAAATAAATAGTGCTTTCATCTTCGTATTTATAAGATAAATCAAAGGTTCCCGCTTCTTCTCTAAAGTGTATTTTTGTAAACCAATTACCCCCTTCTTCTTGTAAAATAAGTTCTTTACCTATTAAATCTTTAAGAAGATCTTGATTTTCCAAATTTTTGCTGTAAGTTTCTGTAGGCTTATTATTTCTTTTAGAAAAATCTCTTACAATAGAAGATCTTGATTTAAAAACTCTATCATAAAAATAATTTTTTTCGCCTCTTATTTCTTTTATAGAAATTAAATCTTCTTGTCCATAAGTTTTTATAGGTAAAAATATAAGGCCTAAAATAAATAATATTATAAGTTTTTTCTTTGTCATAAGTCACTCCTATCTTACATATTCAACCATAAAATTTTCTTCGCTCGCATCTTTTTTTCCTATGGCAAAAACTTTAAGTTCTCCATCTTTTATATGTTTATCATCAATTTTTGCAATACTTCTTTCATGATCTTTTATGTCATTAAGCTTTCTATGCGGTAGATAAAGAATATATAAATTATCCTTGTCATCTTTTCCATACATTTTAGATTCTATATATTCTAGGGTAAAGTCCATACCCTCAATATTTCTCATCTCACTTTCTCCTAGAGGAAGTTCATAATCTATCCTCCTTAAACTTATAAGATAGGATGTCTCATCAAGTTTTTCTTTTATGTCAAATTTCCCATTATAAAGTGAAACTTTACCTTGGTTATAATCTCCACTTCTAAAGGCTCCATCAAAATACCCATCTTTATAAAAATATATGACTTCTTCTTGACTTTGATAGGCATAGAAAAATTCTTTGCCCTCAAGCTCATCATATATTTTCTTATACTCATCCTTTTTTATATTTTTTACTTTCTTTGTTTCTTCTGATTTTTGGATGCTTTCTACTTTCGAATTATCAACTTTTGTATTTTCCTTTGTGTCTTTTTTATTACACGCAGAAAAAATTAATAATATAGTTAGCACTATTAGTATTTTTCTTTTCATAAAAACTCCTTTTTGTACTTAATAATACTATGACAGAATAAATATTTTATTATATCTTCGATAACATCTATCTTATACCTATCTTAATTGTATTTGATTTGGAAATCCTCATTTGTTTTATGTATACAAAAATTTCCATCATTTGCAAGATATTTTTATAAGAAAGGTTTTCCTTATATATAAATTTTTTGCTAAAAGCAAATTTAAATATCTAGCATAAGCAATAGTTATATTTCTCTTTTCTATATTATATCATCAGTTTAGAATTTAGACTAGAAACCCTTTTTTGAATAATCATTATCCTTTTTCATTACTTTTATAATCTACTATCTTAATAATGATATAGTTTATACGTAACTTAATGGTTAAAAATTAATAGTATTTTCATTAAAATTATTAACAAATCCTAAGAACTCCCTATATATTTACTCTAAATCTTTTTTAAGCATAACAATATCTTTAGTTCTGTAATCTTCAGTAAATCCACAATCTAAAAAAAGATTTATAGCACTATTATCCAAAGCTACACTATCATATAAAATTCTTAAACCATTATTTTTTGCTAAACAGCATAACAGTTTCAAACCTTCACGTCCATAACCATTTCCACGATATTTTGAATAGATAATTACATTTACCAAATATCTATTCTCTATTTCATCTAAATGATAAGCTATCTCCCCAACAAAATTATTATTTTCATCAATTAAATATCTATAAAGCCTTTTGCCCTCTGAATTTTCTACCCAATAATGATACCATATTTGCCACTTGGATTCTGGAAAATCAATGGTTCCTCCCCATGCATTATTATAAGACATAGTGTCTGGATCAGATAGTAGCTTTTCTCTAAACCATAAGTCTTCATATTTTGGAATATAAATCTTAACCATTTATTTTACTCCTTCAAATAAAAAATCATTTTTAAAACACATTTGATAAATCACTTAGATATAATACATAAAATCTTTTAATTTTTTATTATATCATTTTATCAAAGCATTATTACAAATAGCAATAGCTTATACAACTTATCAGAATAATATCCCTTATGTTATAAATTTAAATTAATTATCGAAAAAAAATAATTTTCACATAAAAAGACTTCTAAAGTTCCTTTTAAAACCTTAAAAGTCTTATAAATTATTTATTAAATTCTTTCGAGCAAATCTATTGATTCTGTATTCGTTATCTTAACAAACATATTTATCAATTTAATATATCCAATCTCGATATCGTTTTTAGTTTGTATCTTCAAATATCATGCTAGTGTTGATATGTCACAGGATATTTAGACGAATTTTTGTGTGATTGATTTTATTATTCCATAGACGACTTTAGAATCATTCCTTTTCGTTGTGTACAAAATAGTATGAATCCTAAGTATTCTTTTGTTAGTTTCCTATGATGTTTTTTGATTCTTCTATAATAGAATGAACGCTTTCAAAGTTGTCTAGTTTTTTGTTTTCGATGACATATTTTACTGTATCTTTTGCGACTCCAGCTCTGATTGTGTCGTATTGATTTACTTAGGAGAAGTATTATTTATGGCTTATTATAAATGACAAATCTGAGATTTTATCTACAAATTATTTTTTTATACTAAATCGATGTTTTTATTTTTTACATAAATTTCCACGATTTTATCCACAGATTGTAGATTTTCTAGGATTGCTTTTATTATCCAATATCGATATACTTAATACATACGTGCCGTTTTGCTAATTTATTCTTTAAAAATTTAGATATTATATCAAATTGACTTATTTTATAAATCTAAATCCATTTATACTCATATGGTATACCATCTAAAATATAATTAGGAATTTTTCAAACACGTCTATACTATAATGAAATTCTATCATATAATGTAGCTCCCCTTTATAGTAAAGTCGATTCTAGACAACAAACATCAAATCTTTTAATATAAATTCCACCCTAATTATTTTTCACTTCACAAATTATTTCACATTTGCTTGATTACTCAACATTTAATGCTCCACCAACTAGATATTTTGATTTTCTACTTTGTATGTAAGCAATGCTTGATCTCTGATAATAACAGCTGTGACTCTCACTATGTGTCGTCATTTCTCTATTATCATTATAAAATCCATAAAACTCTTTAAGCATAAAACACGGGTACATAGTTATTAACTAAACCTTCTTTTAAATCATCTAAAATACAATTTAAATTTTGAATGTTAAAACTATAAAGTTTATCTAAAAAATACTGATTATCATATACATAGTTATCATCCATTAATGAAGATTTCCTAAGTTTAAAGTAGAAAGTTGTCTTTAAAAGTTTATCATCAGTATAAGTGAATGAAGAACCAAAAACACAAGCTTTATTATAATCAGAATTTTCATTTATTCTTATAGTAGATAATAAATATATTAAATCCTTATTTTGTTGTTTAAGATTTGCTATAGTCGAGATTAATTCAATATAACTTTTAACTTGCTTATCTTTTAAACCAATTGGCATTGAAATAATTTTTTCAAAATTATTGTTCTTAACATACTCAATTTTATTAAAAATAATACTCTGATCCAAAAGAGCTAAATATTTAAAAAAATCTGTAGAAAATCGGTTAGTATTAAGCGAGTCTTTCAAATCTATTAACTGGTAAATTTTTTTATCCTCTAATCCATCTATGTCAATATTTATCTCTCTGTGAGGATTATATTTAAATTCGATCTTTTCTAAATCTTTCAACATTTACTTCACCCTTATTCGACTATAATAATTCTATTAAAATTATATATATATATATATTGTCAAATATTATTTCATTACGTAAGTTTTACATATAAATCTTAATATAGTAAATTATTTATAGATATAAATATAAGATAATTATTATATTAATTATGTGTTAATTTTTATTATTAATATAAATTACAATTGCAAAACAACATTATGTCTGCTATTATTATATATAATGAGTTAATATACGGAGGATATATGCGCCTTAATGTAAATGATAAAGAAAAAGTAAAAAAATATTGGGATTTTTTTTATAATCACCCATCTTCAAGTTTTTACCAAGATAAAATTTGGGCATTAATAAAAAACGGATGGAATAGTGACTATTTTTATATAGAAAAAAATAATGAAATAATTGCTGTCGCACAAGTTTTATCTATATACAATTCAGAAGCAAAAAAAAATTTATTCTATTGCCCTCGTGGACCAGTATCAGATCTTTATGATATAGAAACAAATATAGAATTAATTAATGAAATCAAGAATTTTGCAAAGGAAAATAATGGATTTCTTGTGAAATTTGATCCCAATTATGAATATGATGAAAAACTTGTAAATGAATATAAAAAACATGGCATAGAATTTTGTCACAAAATGTATTCTTATGTTCAATTCCCTTTTTCAATGATGTTAGATATTAATGGAAGAAAATTCGAAGATGTCATCCAATCTTTTTCTAAAAACGGAAGAAAACAAGTAAGGAAATCTTATAAACAAGATTTGGAGCTATATGTTGGAAATAGAGATGACATTAAAACTTTTCACGAAATAACTGCTGATATGTGCGAAAGAAAAGGTATAACATATAGACCTATAGATTATTACTATCGTCTTTATGACAACTTTAAAGATAACGCAAGAATGACTTTTGTTAAATACAAAAACGAATTTTTGTCTTGTTCTTTTTTGATAACATTCAAAGATTATGCGATAGCTCTATATGGCGCAGATAATCTTAATATTGATTTAGGTCAATCTTATTTTTTAGATGCTGAAGAAATAAGATATTGTTGTGAAAATAATATAAGATATTATGATTTAGGTGGTGTTAAATCATTAGACATAAACGATGGTCTATATAGGTTCAAAAGAAAATTTACAAATAATAATATAATAAAATGGATTGGAAATATAGAATGTATCATTGATGAAGATTCTTACCAAAAATTTATAGAAAATAAAGATGATAGAGACTATACTCCCGAGCTTAAAGGAAATATTGCTGATTAATTTTGTCAGTAAATGTAAATCTTTTTCTATAGATATTTAAATAATTTCTTTATTCAATTTCTACTTATAATTTGATTAAAAATCAAATTATAAGTAGAAATTGATAAATAGTTTTTTTCTTGTTTATAATTAAAATATAAATTACCTTTCATAATTTTCTTATTTAGCATGCTCAGATGATAAAGCTAAGTTTTAAATATCAGATATTCTAGTTTTAAATAGTTTATGATTTATTTTTAGAAAATAGTAATAAAATCCCATTAATTTGTATTATTTTTTAATATAATGTTTTTGAAATCTCATCCCAAATCTCATTAAAACTTTTACCATCAAAAAGTTTATATCTAAACGCTTTATCTATGCTATTAAATATTTTTTCTTTTTTGAGAAATCCAATTGCTATATCATCTGATATACTAACAATAGCATCTTTTTTATGATAAATAAATTCATATCCACCTTTAAATTTTTTCCAATCAAATGGTGTAAATTTAGACTTTCCACTGAATATATAATGTAGATCTTCTATAAGATACTCTGTAAAATATTCATCATCAGAAATAACAAAATTCGTAGATTCCGGTTTCAAAGTCGCCAACATAGCAAGGTTATAAGACATACTCATCCTATCAATTTTACTTACCTCTACTTGTATTTGTCTTTTTTGGTTTTCTTTCGTAATTATAACTTCTGACCATAAATCAGCTTGTTCTCCAAAAATATTAAAATAATCAAAGCCTGCTGTTACAAGTCTATTGATAGCCTCTTTTAATATATATTTTTCTTTTATATGATGTCCAATAATAAAACAGTGTTCTCCTGAGCAAATTTCAAAATTCATATCATTGATATCACTTATACATATATTATTCCAAATCCATTTATTTTTATAGTACATACTTTATTAGCCTAACTTTCATGAAGATAAATTTTGATTTTTATCTTAATCCATTTACCTCGTATTTCTTTATCAATAACTTTAGCAAAAAGAATTTTTCCAGCATCCATAAGTCTAGAGAAAATAATATTATCTTGACGAGGAACATAGCCGATTTTATCTTTTTTCAATGTTTCTACTCTAATAGCTTGAGGATCATGTTCATTTTCTGGCTCACGATAAAAAACTAATTTGTCTCCGTCTTTTATATAAGATGAAATATTTTCAATTCCTTCAATATGTGTTGTCCCAGCAACATAAGTATCAAAAAGATAAATATCACGCTCAAAAGGTTTTGGTAAATCAATTCCTACTTCCTTATTCAAAATATTCCTCTCTGATCTTTTTTTTCTAAATTATTCATATCTCATCCCTAATTAAATTATTTATATATTCTTCTTGCGTTCGTACTGCATCATCAAAACTCTTTAAATCTTTTTCTAACTGACTTAACCTCTCTGACTTTTTCTTCTCATCTTCAACGTAAATACTCCAAGTATAAGGAGGCATAGATTTAGTTAATTCAATGTCATTTTTAATTAGATTTACTAAATCAGTTAGTCTTATTACCTCTTCTTCCAAAGATTTACCAGCCAAACCTATATCATCTTTCATATCTTCACTGCAAACTATATCAAAAATAATTTGTAAAGATTTGAGATCCCCTTTTTTATAAAATTCAGTAGCATTATAAAATAACTCTTTCTCAGAATTTGTTATCGATAGATTTATGTCTGGATGTAATTTCTTTACAATAAATTTATATAATTTTTTTAGGCGTTTTTCATCATCATCAGATAATATTTCAGATTTTGAACGCCTTAATGCAGTATTAATTTCTTCAATTTTTTCATTTAATTTTTTCTTATATTCTGTAAATTCTAAGTCTAACTTTTTATCGATAACTTCCATATTTATTTTTTCTTGACGATTCTTTTTCGCTTGAATCATATCTTTTTTTCTTTTCAAACGAAGATAATTACAATAAGCTTTATAGATTTTGTACTCAAGACTTCCAAAAATAAGCATATATTCAGTTTTTATATTTTCACAAATTATATATTTAAGATTGTCCCTTTCAAAAACAAGATTTTCCAAGGTTTTTTTAAGCTTTTGGATTTTATCCTTTGATTTTTTATCATTTGGAAACTCAATAATTTGTCCCATATATACGTCTCCTAATACAATTATATTTTTTAATAATAGCTTTATACGAAGCTATTATAATAACATTAAGATGATACAAACAATTAGCATAATCAATTACAATAATATATAAATCCCAGTAGCCAATGCTACTGTCTAGACGTAGCTCAATACTTGCTGATTAATTATGTTCCGCTACAGGACTAACAACTAATTTTGTGTTAATATCTCTTAACAACAGGAATAAAGACGTAATAAGCAGCTAACCATCAATTATTTCTTGCTCACCATCTTTATTTTCATATGCAACAATATTACCAAGAAATATGAACCTTCACGTTCAGTTTCTCTACTAGCAGCCATGAATTCTCATAAATCTTCAAACAGCATTTCTACCTGTTCATCAGTCCAAGCATAAGAGCGTTGATATTCTGGAATAACAAAGGGTTTTACTCTTCCACTACCAAGTAATGCTTCCACACTTTGTTTGTTAACTTCTATTTTTGTTGGAATAAATAGTCTTCCTCACTTCGTCACCATATCAAGGAGTGTCTTGTAGCTATCAACAACATCGTAAATAACCTCACCATTGCTAATTGCCTTAAAGTGTTCTCTTGCACAGTGAATCTTTGATTCTTCGATTAAACGAAGCTGCATTGAATCCATGGAACCTTTTGTCTCTGCAACAAAATAAATGTGCTTAACGGTTCCTTCATAAAATGCAATTGCCCAGTCAGGATTATAATGTCCAACTGGAGTTGAAATATAAAATCCGTCTGGCAATTTAACATATACTGCTACATTTGTGTTTGTATCCAGTTCAGTAGCAAACACCTGCTCATTTGATGAATCATAAACGATATGGTCATACAAATGCTTTTTTGCTTTCATTGCATTTACACCTAAGCGACCTTTGATTGTAGGATCAGTAAATACGTCAGTTCCATATTTATCATCCATAACATCGTAAGTAATATGTTCAATTATAGCAGTTGCTTTTTCATCATTAATAAGTGCTGCTGCCTTAATGATGAATTCTTCTGGATTGTTCTTAAACTGATTAAAGGTTTCTGGCTGAATCCCCTGAAGAATCTGGATTACAGCTTTTCTTGTAAGTCCAGTCTCATCTACAAGCTTTCCAATCAAGTCATATTTAACATTAGAATATGCAGCAACCACATTACCGTAGCTTGCAGATTTTTCCTTAACAAAGGATTCACCACTCACAAGGTCTTCTTTTGATTTAATCTGTTCCATAGCTCCGGTTTCAACCTTGAAATAAATCTTTGAAACGCGAAGTTTTCTATCTAATGAATCAATAGATTTTCTGACCAATTCATCTGTATCAAAATCAACAACATATACAGACTTAGAATTAATCTTTGCCCGCAAAGCCTTGAACTCAGGCATAGCAAGTTTACTCTCATCAACCTCAAGTTCAACATTATTACTACGAGCATTTTCAGGCTTTATAGCTCTGCCGTCATAAATGGAATCAACAATTTCAATAACAGATACTGCAGAATCAGCTACTTCTTCAGCAACCTTCAATTCACCATTAGCCTTATCCTCATAATATTTATCAGTAAGAACACCCTTCCTATCAATGTAGCCATTAACAATAAGATCAAAGTGGATTGCTCTACCTATATCACCATCAATAACCCGTTCATTACCCTTGTCGTCCTTGATTACCTTACCAATGAACAATTCTGCAGTAACTGCCTTTGGTCTGTCAGAAATTGCTTCTGCGATTTCATTCTGAAGACCTTTAGCAAAGCTATCATAGCTTTCACTGGCAATTACAGTAAGCACATTTACGCTATGTACATCATTGCCGAGCACATTTGTATCCATACGTTCACCATCTTGATTAACACAAAGACGGAGACCACGTCCTACTTCCTGACGTTTGCGAACATCACTTCTGCTTTGCTTCAAAGTACAAATCTGAAACACATTAGGATTATCCCATCCTTCACGAAGTGCTGAATGTGAGAAGATAAAACGCACTGGAGACTTCTTCGGATTTCTATCAAGAAGAAGCTCTTTGTTTTTCATAATAAGGTCGTAAGCATCAACGTCATTCGACATTTTTTCTTTAGAGTTTTCTCGCTTTTCATTTGCCTTACTATCAATCATCTTTCCTTTTTTGTCGATAGAGAAATAACCAGCATGTGTCTTATCTTCAGAGATAGCAGAAAGATACTTCATGTAGTCGTCTTCTTCCATACCAATTTGAAGATTACTGATAACATCCTTGTATTCTTCTTCAAACATCTCTGCATAAATACCATTTATCGGCTGACCAGTTGCATCATACTGCTTATACTTAGCAACCTCATCAATAAAGAACAGTGAAAGCACTTTAATGCCTTTATAGAACAATTCTCTTTCTCTTTGAATATGAGAAAGGATTGTTTCTCTAATTTGAATACGGCGAAGCTGATCTTCTGATACCTTACCAATTACGTCACCTGCATAAAGTTTAATACCATTAATAAATTCTACAGAATCATCACGCCCATCAATTCTTGAAACAACAAATCCATACTTGTACTCTTCCATCTGACCAGAATTATCATAAAGGTTATAACCCTCCGAAACAGTACGAGTAATCTTTCTAATGCTAGTTGCACCTTTAAAATCAAACTGTATTGTCGCTGTAGGTGCAGCCTTTGAAAGATTTATACTTTCCAAGTAAATATAACTTTCAGTTGCATTACTACCAGATTCTGTAATCCCCTTAACAGCAATTTTTTTAACAAGACGCTTGTTGTAGGCTTCCATAGCATCCAAACGGTAAATCATATTATAAATACTATCTGACTTGTGAGTTGCAGAATAACGAAGAGTCATTAAAGGATTAAACTGTTTTAAATTTTCTTTTGTTTTCTTACCCTCTACAGATTGCGGCTCATCAATGATTAGGATAGGATTTGTTTTTGCAATAATATCAATTGGACGACGAGAACGAAACTCATCCAATTTCATATAAATTCTTCTTGCATCTTTTCCTCTTGCATTGAATGCCTGTGAGTTGATAATCATTACGTTAATAGAACTATCTGATGCAAAGTGGTCAATTTCGGTAAGCTGTGCAGAGTTATACATAAAGAAACGAATCTTTTTT
>NZ_KV808688.1:61790-86291 GCF_001812365.1 Anaerococcus sp. HMSC065G05 | reverse complement strand
TTTTTTCCATACTCTTCAGAAAAATGATTTTGTGTCACTTGAAATGACTTATATACACCTTCACGGATAGCGATGCTTGGTACAACAACTATAAACTTACTCCAGCCATAAGCACGATTAAGCTCATACATAGTCTTTATGTATGTGTATGTTTTCCCAACACCAGTTTCCATTTCAATTGTCAGATTATATCTACCTTCTAGTTTCTCTGAAGGCTTAATCTGATTTGCTCTCTGAATTGTATTTATATGTTCCAGAATCAATCTATCATTTAATTCTGGTACAATCTTTTGATTGCTCCAACCAGTGAAATCATCTTCATCTGTTAATGATTGCTGGATATGTCCTAAACCTCTATCCATCATATAAGAAGGAGTCAAATAAGGCTGACCAGCAAATACATCAACTACAGCTTTTGCAGCATCTGCTTGGAATTTCTGACGCCTAAATTGTAGTTTCATAGCTGAATCTCCTTAAATAACCTTTACCCTTGTGTCAGGTGCCATCAATTTAAAGATTTCTCCAACATTAATCTTTGAAGGACTGTTTGCAAAACTGCTGTCACGGAATACTGCACGAAGAGGCTGTCTCCTTGCAATTTCCTTAATCACACTATCCGGAACATTTTTATCAAAACAAGCAATAAGGTCGCCTTCGTTATAGTTATGAACTTTACATCCATCAATCAGCTCAGAGCTGTATGGAAGCGATAAAGGAAGTCCCCATTCAAGAAGACATCCGAACAATAAATCAAGGTCATTACGGTCAGATTTAACATTAGATTCAAGCATTGAGAGTATCTCTTGGTTGTATTCTGATGGATTGTAGTAAACATCATTCATATTGGTAGAATCGAGGATAAATGTTCTGTATCCATCATCAATATCTTTATTAATGGTTTCAGCGACTAAACTTATTCTATCTCTCCCCACATCACACAACGTTTCGTAACCAGCCTTATAAGCTCCTTTTTTCTCATCAACTTGTTCCTGTAATTGCACCATAATAAATTTTCTATTTCCTCCGTCCGCAGCATTTTGCTCCATAACAGCTTGAGCCGTTGTGGCACTTCCTGAGAAGAAATCCAATATAATAGATTCCTTGTCTGTTGCATACTTTATCAATTTTTGTATAAAAGCAACTGGTTTAGGATAGCTAAATACATCATTTCCGAAAAGCTTTTTTACTTCAACTGTTGCCGCTTGATTCATATACTCATTTTGAATGCCAAACAGGCTATTAACTGGTTCAAATAAGCTAGTGGCATCTTTCTTATAACGCTTAAATATGAATCCTCTTTCTTTTTCTCGATAATTCTTCTTAAATTTGATTTTTCCATCACTTATATATCGCTGTAATGTTTCTTTTGAGAAAGCCCAATATCTACCCATAGGCGGAAAATCCTTTCTATGAGTATATGGATTCTCAATCTCAAAATAAGTAGATGCTCCACCGCTTTTAGCACTTGGGTCACCCGCACACCATTCTCCATTCGGATCGTTATCTGGATTAGAATAATTATCAAATGCCTTGGGTTCACCTTGAAGAACAATCTGATTTTTATCCTTAGCATATACTAATAAAACTTCATGTTGCAAATTAAAACCACTACCATTATCAGCTGTCATTGACTTTGTTTTTCTAATGATTTCTCCCACATTATTAGACTCGCCAAAAACTTCATCGCATATTTTCTTAAGATTAGCCTGTTCGTTATCATCAATAGAAATAAAAATTACACCATCCGAAGCTAGAAGATTCCTAGCTATAATAAGACGAGAATATATCATTGAACACCAGTATGAATGAAATCTTCCATTTGATTCAGTGTTTCTATATAATTTTAGTCCTTCATCATCATGTAAACCAATAGATGCATTATATTCTTCAATATCGACAACAAAGTCATCTATATATATAAAATCGCTTCCTGTATTATATGGAGGATCTATATATATCATTTTAATTTTACCAAGATAACTTTCTTGTAGAAGTTTTAATACCGATAGATTGTCTCCTTCAATATAAAGATTTTCTGTATCATTCCAATTTTTACTATCTTCTATACAAGGTCGCAAGGTCATTCTTATTGGTTTGTTTGCTTCGACAATGGCTCCTCTTTTTCCAGGCCATGTAAATTCATAACTCTCTGAAAAATCTTCCATATCTGCAGATAACATTTGTTTAAGCAATTCGAAATTAACTTTTTTTACAAGATTTCCACTTTGGTCCATTCCTTCAGTTACACAATTTGGAAATAATCCGGCAAGCAATGCTATATTTTTTCTTCGCCTGAAACGGTTTCAAAATTCATTTTTTCCATGATCCCCCCCTATTTTCTTGCTCTAGTAAACCAACCTTGTTTTTGACATATTTCTTTTTCAGTACCATAATTTCCACCCACATGAAACTTTCTACAAGCTTCTCTTACGACTAAACCTATCTCATTTTCATTACCTATCACCCAAAGACATCCTCCATTTGGTCTTTTATCAACAATTTCAAGACCTTTACTCTTAAAAAAATCAACAAGCGTCTTCGCATTACCCTTTGATTTTGCTTCGGGTGATGATAACTGTTTTGTTTGAGGCATATTAGTTCTAGAGACAACTATCCCACTATTTACTGTTTCAGTCATTATTTTAAATATTTTAGATGAATATTCTTGAAGTCTCATTGCACTTGCAACCATATTCTTGAATAAATCTATCTTAGAAAAACTATATATTTTAAATTTATTAGTATACCTTATTGATGCATTTTCCTTCCATGAAGAATCTGTCCTTAATGCTCTTTTTTCTCTTTCTTCCTGAAGCCAATCTTCATGCCATCCAACAGCAATTCCTGTCTCAGTCGAGTCACACTGTAGTGATATCTGGATCGATTTTTTTTCGAGTTTTCTTTCATATTGACCTAAACTATCGAATTCCAGTTTACAATGCTCGAAATACCTGTCTCGATACTCCCAATCGTAACCTATTGATTGATTCGTATAAATATCTATGAATATTCCATCGTTATCGTAAGTTTCAACTTTATTTGGACGCATTTCTATATTTTTGCAAACCAAACTTCCATTAAATTTTTCTACAAATTTTAGCATTGTTTCATCATGCTTGTCATACATTGACGGTCTATACATCAATCCCCCTCCAATTTTTTTAATTTCTTAATTTTAGCATTTAAGTCTATCTTTTTATTAAGCTGTTTTTCTTTACGAATTTTATTTTGAAGTGCTACTATCTTCTTTTGAATCGCCTGCTTCTGTTCATTTCGTGCAACGTACTATTTCCGTAATGTTATCAAATGCTTTTACTTCCATAGATTTCATCCTCTTTAAATAGTATGAATAATCATGCTAATATATATTCTCGACTGTCTACACAGCCACACATTCTATTATAGTCGTTCAGACATAAATTTATTTGGACTCTGTTGATTCATCTGTTGTATCATCTGGAACAACTTCGACAATATCTCCTATATCACATTTTAAATACTCGCATATTTTAAGGAGCAAATCCGTTGTTATATTAGCTCCTTTACCTAGTTTTGCCAACGAAGCCGAACTAATGCCTGCATTCTTTGCGAACTCAGTTTTCTTCATGTCTTCTTCTACAAGTTTTACCCATAATTTTTTATATGATAATTTCATTCCATCTCCTTCGGGAGGTATTTCCTCCAAATTGAAATAAATACTTAAACGTGCCTATACTCACCATAATATGTAGTCAACCTTTATGAATGATAAATTATTAATATAATCCATTCTTCAATGTATCCTCTTTAATTCGATCATCTTTACGATAACTTGTCAAAAATAAAAACCTATTCTTATCAAAGCTAAATAAATAATAAACATACCTTAGCGTCAAAGTTTTACCCGTATTAGACATACCTTAAATAGCCTTAAATTTATATAAAACTCAATAGTTTCCCAATCAATGATAAGTTTTCCATCTTCAAAGTATATTCTATTTCAGCAAGGTTATTTAGACTAGGATTCGTCTCATAAATATTAATCTGAATATCGACATCATATATACCTTTGGATAAGCGACGAAAAATCTGATTAATAATATCTTGCATGGTCATCTCTATTTCAACTGTAATATATCTTCAAGCTAGAAAGCTTTGTAAATGATCTTTATCTAAATTATAAATATCCTATATTTCTTCAGCAAAATCAGCCTCATCGTACCTACTACAAATCAATCCATCCCTGTTCTTTAAAATATACTTTTTGCCTTTAAAAATTTGGTATTGCATATTTAAGAACAATTTAGTTACTTGATTGAACTTATCACTCACATACATTTTTTCTTCTCCGTCAGTCATCAGGTCATATAATGTGTCTCCAACAAGCTGCAAAACAAAAATCCCATCGCATTCTGACAGTGACATATAAGTCTTTAATTTTCCAGCTATCTAATGAAAATACACTATCCACCCCCTTTAACCTTTTTGGTCAAACCACAGTTACGCACGGTCAAACTTAAAAATATCAGATTTTCCATAATTGAATCATACTTAAAAGAGTTAAAATAGATTTTTTAAAGTATAACACACTTTTTCGCGTTTTTCAATATTTTACAAGTTAACGCTTATAAATTATTTACGAATGCAAAATATTTTTTTATTACTGATTCAATGAAGAATATAGCATTCCCTTGGCAAGATATTAAACTGTTTAGATCAGATATTAATACTAGCTACCACATCGTTTGGAACTGAATCAGCAGTCTAGAATCCTACAGCCCTAAATACAATACTAGAATTATCAATGAGCTTGACCTGAAATTAATTATACTTATATCTTTGAGTGAAATTCTTAGTGATAAATCAAAATATCAAAAACAGTTACAGCAAAACATTTCATTAGTCATCAAAATTTCTGCTACTATATTCACTGATGATATTTATAAGAAGCTTATTTGATTTCAGCATGAGCTTGTTAAAAGAGCCACAATAAATAATCCTATGATGATATTGCAAACCAGATTTTTATACTCAGATAAAAACGCAGCATATATAAATGGATACGGAACTGTGTTACGAACAACTGCAATATATCACAGAATTGCAGAATTTAATCAAAGAACAGTCTTCCGAACTTACCGTATTTGATGAAGCAATTGTAAAGAGCTGGCTTAATCAAATCGTAATCTGGCCAACCAACTGCACCGTTTAATCAAAATCTGGACTCAAGGTCGATGTTGAAATATAACCCTATACGCGCGAAACCCTCCCAGCCATTATGGCGCGGAGGGTTATTTTTGTAATTAGATCGTAATGTTATCCTCACAGTTTTTCTGTTTTAACCAAGACCAAGTCTCTTTATATATTTCATCAGCACCAAGTGGTATACCATTCTTTTGTTTTGCAGATAGATAATAACTAGGTGTTGGCATATCTGTTCCATCAAGAACTGCACCATCTGGTAAGTCAACTGCATCTATTTCTTCAGGAGTTAATGTTGGAATATCATTCATTAGTATTTCTACTTTTTTACGTTTTTCTATTTTTTCAGCAGCAGGCTGTGGTTTCCCTCCTGCTTTTACTCTTCTTCCACCTCTATATGTTCCGTCCTTAGCTATAGTACCACCTCCTAATACTTAAATATAAAATCTCCCTTCAATAAACAATATTGTTTACTGTAGGGAGATTTTAGTTTAACTATGTTTGTCTAAAAATAGAAAAGATCCTCAAATTTCTTTTCTAAAGCAATGCAAAGTATCAAAGCTAATTTAGCAGTGGGGTTAAATTGACCAGTTTCAATTGAGCTGATTGTGTTTCTTGAAACACCCACCTCATCAGCTAACTGTTGTTGTGAATAGCCTTTTTCTTTTCTGACTTCTTTTAAATGATTTTTGAGAACTAGTTTATCATCCATAATCCATCACTACTTCAATGTTATAAGGTTAGCTACAAATAAGGAAATTCCTATAATCGCCATAAGTATCCCCATTAACAATTGCTTTCTTTCTTTTAGTTTTGCATACTTTACAAGTTCTTTCGTTGCTTCAATACTAAAATAAATACTTAGTATTCCATAATTAAAGGAATTGAAGAAAAAAGCTTCAATTCCAAATAGGATGGCCGCAACAACTAATCCGATTTGGCTGGAAACTTCACCTGCTTTTTTAAAAATATCAGCCATCATCTCATCGTGATATTTATACTCCTCACGACTTCTTGCTAAAACTTCATCTCTCTTCATATTTATTCTCCTTTATTCTTTCGCCAAGTTTACTTGGTATTTATATTATATCATGCCAAGTTTTATTGTCAATAGGTTAGAACAAATATTTCAGCTTTTAAAAGATTTTCATTAATACCCTCTTTGAACCCGAGTTTTTGTGTGCGCTTGCCCAAATGGCACCTACTAAAATACTAATTCTTGAATGGCAGGATTTACAAAGTGATATTAAGTTTGACTTATCACGATTTCATAAACGTCTTAAAGGTAAAATATGATGAACCTCTTGTGCTTTAGTAAAGCCTCCATCCTTTAAGCACTGTTCACATAAAGGGTTATCGTTTATATATCAATTTCTAATCTTTCACCACTTAGACCCATATCTTTTCTTTGTCAAAGGATCTCTTTTATATTTTTCAGAGTATCTATTAACATCTCTTTGATGTTTTTTACAATAACTATCCTCTTCTATTAATTCAGGGCATCCTTGATATGGACATGTTTTTTTGGTTTTCTTGGCATATTCTTCTCCATAAAAAAAGTCTTAAGGATAAAAGATCCCCAAGACTTAAATAATTATTATTTTCTACTCTAATACTACTACACTTAGCTACTATTATTCTATCAACTTTACTATATATTTTAGTATATCGTTAATCATTATACAGTTTCTTATCAATTATTTCTTCAATTGACAAATTTTCTATTATTACTGAATTTAGTAAATCATTATATGAGCTAAAGATATATTCTTCTTCTGAATAACTTAGAGAATACATTTTGTCAAAGTAATAAAATTCGAATTCATGGTTAATTGATATATATATATCCTAAAAAAGATTGTAAATTATAATCATACACAATAACAACCTATTCATTAATATTGATTTTAGGGAAATCAAATGATATTACATCTATGACATAATCATCCCCCACTACTATAAAATGTATTAATTCTGTATCATCCTCATTAATTTTTTTATAAACTCAATAAACTGAGAATCTTTTGTATAATATATTGGATTATAATCAGAAAAATCTTCTATCCAAAAATCTGGTCTATATGACCTATCCGTCTCACAGTATGATAGGATTTTGTCCTATTTTAGTTGAATATTATTTTCATTACTCGCATCTTCTAAATTAATCACAAATCTATTATCTTTATAACCTGAACCTTTAATGTAAGAAACTTGCTTTATTTCTAAATCTATTTCATATTTAATAATCATATCATCTATACCTAATCTTAATTAGTCTTTTATACTGAATTTCTAAAGTTGGTCTACCATCTGTACTATTTGATCTCACATTAATCTTTGTGCCATCCGGTAATTGCCCAACTTTGGTACCATTTGATTTTTTTCAACATTTCCTTCTAAAAATATTTCTTTAGTCTCAGCTCCTAAACCATTATAAATATCTTTTAAAAGTTTTTCCTCTTCATTTTTGCTTGCACCTTCTAAATATAAGTTATATGCTTCAACATTTTCAGCAAAACTATGCTAGTATTCATGATAACAATAGCAAAAACTAATATAAATGCAACAGTTTTATTATAGTCATAACCATTTTTATTACAGCAACTTAGTCAAATAATAATTATTATTTCTTAGTCTCACCTTAATTTATTAATCCTAGGCCATTAAAGTAGTTATATAGTTCATTATTATATTTTTTTACTATTTGGCTAGCCCTATTTTCCCAAAACTCATATATTCTTTCTATTTCATCAAGACAAGCTTTCTTTTCTTTTTCTTTATATATTTTTAATGGGTTATCAATCATTTTATATTCTGACAGACCATGAGTATCTAAAAAAGATTCCCACGTAAAATTTTTAAAATATTCTTGTGATTCTATAAACCTTAACTTCACTTCTCTTAAATAATAATTTTTTACTTCTTCCAAATAGTAGTCTAAGGAATCGTACCAGCTAAGCTTTGCACTTTTTCTTCCATGACACATAGGGATAATCCAAAAATTAGCTAAACAATGGTATTTTGAATGATAATCAATTAATTCTTCGGGCCACATTTCTTTTGGGCTTCTACAGTCTTTACATCTATCACCCAAGATCACATTCGCCAAAGAATTAAATGAATGTATAGTGTCTCCCATATAATTCTCATTTATATATTTTCCGTTTTCTTTTAGAATTTTTCCATTATTTTCCTTTAAAATATCCTTATATACTATTTTATAGAAACCCACACTAAAATCTGACATGTCTTCATCTAAATTACTATTGTATAACTGTGGACTATATATAATATTGTCTTGTATACAAATTTTTTTAACATTATTATCACACATGATAGGAGTAAGTAATATTTCATATACTTTCTTTTCTTTTTCTGTCATTTTATTTTACCTTTTAAATTCTATCTTATTTTAATCTTTGCCATTTATAATATTGACACAATCCACCAAAATATCTAAAGTGTAATCTATTTTCTTAATTTTTCCAAGTCTTTCCCTGGTTTATAGATTCATACTTGGTTTGATTGTTATTAATATCCGTAAATCTTAAATGTATTATTCCTTCAGAATCAATTTCCCCTGCAACTTTAGGATCTGTATCTGGAGCCTCGGAAATAAAAATCATCCTATTATCTTCAATTCTTATAAAATACCATAGACTTCTACCCATAGCTCTATCAACCTCTATAAGTCCATAATTAGATTTAGGTATTATGATAGCATTTTCAACAGATAATCCATCTAATATTTCTTGTTTAGTTAGTGATTTCTGAATAGTATCATTCGTAGGAGGAGTAGGAGTATCATTTTTCTCATAGACAATAGGCTTTCCATTTGAATTTAAACTCTCATGTTTAACATCCCTATCACTATCACCTAAGGAAACTTTAACTACATCCCACGTCCTAGTCCCATGTTCATCAAACACCGCAAAATTAACCCTATTTCCATCCCACTTTATCCAATATTTACCTGCTGAAATTGGTGAAAATCCATCATCAGGAGAAGTTTCTGCACCTAAATCTTCAATAAATAAAGGATTTATCCTTTCAAATAAACTAACATTTGCCGAAAGTAAGAGTGAAGCCTCATCAACTACTAGAGTATGTTTTTTATCAGGGGAAATAAAAGTATAGTAGGAATTTACAAGGTAATCGCCTAAAAAAATTAAAGACCCAAATAAGAATCCTACGATTAATATAATCCAGCCTATTACAAGAAAAACTCTAGCAAACTTACTAGAGTATTTCTTCCAAAATGTCTTTAGAAAAAAGATAAGCCAAGCTGCGACCATCAATAAAAGAATAAAAAGCACACCTCCTTGACTTAGTTGAAGGCCACATAAATCAATTAATATTCTATAGCCAGTCCTACTTTTTATAAGTAAAAGTATCATGGAAAATGCTAGCCATATTAATGTTATTACTAATAAAATGTATGTTTTTATCTTGTTATATTTTTCTTTTTCCATGTTTTATCCTATAAATTCTAATTTGTGTTAATTATACCATAAAAAATAAACCCACAGATTTTACTCCATAGGCTTACTCTATCTTTCATATTATCTTATTAACTTAGTTTTGAGCCTCTACATAATCATACTCTAAAGCTTCAAGTATTCTTTTTCTAACTAATAAATTTCCGAACTCCCATTGAATTATATCCATTTCTATCTTAGTGATGTTTTTTCTTTTTAATTTTTCATTAACTAGCGTTTGAACTTCTTCATAATGATAGCGAACTTTAATTAGATTAAGTCTTCTTCTATTACCATTTCCCCAAAGATCTTTTAGAACTTCATCAACTAACTATCAATAATTTATTTTCAAGATACTATTTACACAAAGTCGTGTTTTGAAATATTTTTTGTAAAATAAAATCCATATAATCCTGTTTCTTTTTCATTTGCTAATTTATCCCTTTCAACAGAATTGCCATATACAAAATTATCATTTTCTGTTTCAACTTATGCATAAATATCCCAATCTCTAGGGTTACACTTAACAATTATATGATCCTACCGATTCTAATTTCTCTTATCCTTTTCCTCCATCCATACCATCGACACGACCTACCAAACTTCCAAAGTGTTGATACGACCCTTTCAAAATATTTATAGTGTTGCTACAAGCAAGTATTTAGAAAATATTTCTGACCACTAATTTAAAATTTTCAGACTCTTATTATTGAATCTAAAATTCATAAATTTATTGATTTCAAGGCTTTTACAATCTTCTTAGTCTCTTTACCTTGTCATAAATACTAGAGCTTCCACGTGTGATAGTTAGGTTATATCCTATCTGTCTTTTATAACACAAAGCAGAAATTTATATCTATTTTATATTAAAACTGTCTCCTCTAACAGCTATTTTGATTGGTCTATTTTTACATAGTATATATCCTATTTATTTTATTAATTTCTTCGTAATTATCAATAGCAGTCCAGCGTGAACTGATATTTTTCTTCTTGCAAAGCTCTGCTAACTCATCTCCAAAAGCGCTTCTAGTTTTTTCCAAATTCCCATCGGTTACATTTTTCACTATATTATTTTTCCAACCACAAAAATATATTTTATTTGGTTGTTCAATTTCTCTATGTTTAGCTGCTATCAATATCACGTCTTTATAGTTTGGTTTGTTTTCACAATTTTCTGGAATTTTATTATTTAAAGATTTAAAAAAGTCATTCGGTTTAAATTTATGATTTGGATCATATTTTATTTCTAAATACTCTATTAATTTCTTATAATCTTCAATATAACTTGAAGTTTCATATTTATTGTTTATTTCCAACTCAAATGTAATCGGTTTGTCTCCTAACGTTGATAAATAGAGTCTATAAGGTAAAATATCAGTTATAAATATGCAACTAAATCCTTTTTCATTATATTTAAATGGAAAAACCACTCTTTTAGTATCATTTAGTTTCATATTATTATGCAGAGATTCTAATGCTGTAAATTTAAACATTTTTATTGTCCTCCTTTAATCTAAATCTATATTTTCTACTCTTTCTATTATTACTTTCATCAAGATTACTCCTTCTTGATTTTTCTTCTTGAACTTTATTAAATACTTCCTCTGTAATAATTGCTTCATGATTGTCTTTTAGAAGATAATAGTTATTTGCTGAGTCTAAGAGTTTCACAATACCTGTATACTTTCCATTTTCTAACATAGCTTCAATACTTCTTTTTGGCAATTTGTTTTTCCCTGTTGGGGATTTTATATTTTCTTTTTCAGTCTTTTTTTTACATGGGCTGAGGTATTTTCTACTTCTTGTTGAGCTACTGAACTTAATATTGTTAATAATAGCTCTCCATCCATTGTCAAAGTATCTATATTTTCTTCTTCAAATACTACACCAACATTGTTTTCTTTTAAGAGTCTTACATACTTTAAGGTATCTAATGTGTTTCTAGCAAATCTTGATATAGATTTAGTAATTATCATGTCTATATCTCCATTTTGGCAATCACTTATTAGTCTCATGAAATCTGCTCTTTTAGTAGCAGTTGTTCCTGTTGTTGCTTCATCTGCGTATATACCTACCAAAGTCCAATTCTTATTATTTTTTATTAGATTTGTATAATAATCAACTTGCGATTTATATGATTCAAGTTGGTCTTTGCTATCTGTACTTACTCTACAATATGCTGCAACACGTTTTAAATCTAAATATAGTGAATTTCTATTTCTTTCTCCTGTATTTGAAGCTTTTATTAATTTTACTCTAGTATTCATTTTACCTCCTTCCCATTTTTATCTTTCTACAGTGTTATTATGTCACATAATTAATTACTTTCTATCCATCTTCTTATAATCATTTTCTATTCTATTTTTAATTTTTGTATATTCCTTATCATTAATTAATTTAAGATCATAAAGTCTACATAACATTGCAACTCTCATACTATAAATCTTTATTGCTTGCATTTTAACCTCCTATGTAAGCTGATTTTTTTACCTTTGTAAGTGAATTAAATTTGAAATATGCTGATCTCACATAATCAATTTCAATAATATTCACACTTCAAAGTATTTTGATTTTTATAGAAAGATGACAAAATACCCCTCACTTTATAAAGTGAAATTTGACCTCTTTGGTAACCTGAATTTTTATTTTTTTATAGTATTTTTGAGTTTTATTGATTAATTTGAATATAAAAAATGAGGACTTATGCTATTAGGCATAAATCCTCAAAAAAAATATTATAAAGTTTATATTATGGAGTATCATGAAAAATACTATTTACAACTTCTCGTTCTTCTTGCTTATTTATCATATGTCCCTCTTGTAATTTACTAATGTATGCATTTTCATAAATAAGTAAAATCAATCACTTTATCACAAACTGAATCTAAAAACTCAACATCATGGGATATTATTAAAATCAACTTATCTTCTTCCTTTACTTTCTTTATGTTTTTAGCTACTATTTTCATATTTCTATAGTCCAATCCACTAGTTGGTTCATCAAAAAATAGAATTTTCTTGTCTGATAGTAAAGCTGATAAGATAATTACTCTCTGTTTTTGTCCTCCTGACAAGGTGTGAGGATTCCTATCACTGATATTTTTTAACTCCATATCTTTTAACCAAGTATCTAAAGCATTATCATCTTTAATATTTGATGTTAATACTATTTCATCTTTGACAGTGTCCGTGAATAACTGACAGTTCACTTCCTGCATAATAAGCAGGCTCTCATTTAGCCTACTTTTTATATTGAAATTCTCATCATCTTTTAAAATTTTACCTTTATTTGCTTTGTATAAGCCACATATGATTTTTGCTAATGTAGACTTCCCAATTCCATTTTCTCCAACAATCCCAATAATATTCCCATAGCAAAATTTAAGATCCTTGATGGACAGAATTGTTCTGGTATTTCTTTTAAATATCAGATTTTTTAATTCTAATAAATCCTCTTTATTTAAAGTTTCAAAATCATCAAATCCTTCAATGGCTTTATAATCAGAATGCCTAAGTCCTGTTCTCATTCGCTCATCTTCACTTAGATTTTCAATTTGGTCCATACTATATTCTCTGATGATTTTTCCATCCTCTAAGTATATTGCTCTATCAACAATGTCTTTTAAATACCACAACCTGTGTTCTGCAATAATAATAGTTTTTCCTAAGGACTTAAGCTTTTTTATTGTAAGCGATAATTCCTTCATTGACTTTATGTCTAAGCTTGAAGACGGTTCGTCAAGAATAAATATCTCAGGGCTTAATGCGTAAATACTTGCTATAGCAATCTTCTGCTTTTCTCCCCCGGAAAGATTGAATATATTTTGATTCATCAAGTTTTCAAGATGAAGCTCTTTTTCGACTTCTTTAATCCTTTTGTTAATTACTTCTCTTTCTATGCCATAATTTTCCAAACCAAAAGCAATTTCATCTGTGGTATTTGTTGTATAAAACTGTGTTTTAGGGTTTTGGAAAACTGAACCTACATCCTTAGATAATTTATAAATTGGTGTGGTAAATGTATTCATCCCATTGACAAGAACACTACCAGTAATATCCCCATCATAAAACTCAGGTATTATACCGTTCATAAGCTTTAATAGGGTCGACTTTCCACAACCGCTCCTGCCACATAGAAGAATGCATTCCCCTTTTTTAATTTTCAAGTTTATATCTTTTAATGAGTAATCAGAGCCTCCCTTGTACTTAAAACTTAATTCTCTAATTTCAATCATAAATCCCACCCTGACACTTTCATAAATATTACTATTGATAAAATGAAAATCATAAGAATTAAAACGCCAATGTCATTTTTTCTAATCTTAATTAGGTATCTACTTGTTTTTTGAACAGGAGCATCAAGCCCCCTTATAATGGCTGATTGGGATAGCTCATCCCCAATTTCTATTACACTTACGAATAAGGGTACAAAAAAGTATTCCATTGTCGTAGCAGGTCTATGAAATAAATTATAAAGACTAACGCTAATCCCTCTTGTTTTCATCGCCATATTTATATGACTCCATTCGTCTTTAATTGTAGGTAAGCATCTAAATATTACAGAAATCATTATGAGTGAGTCTTTTGATAGTTTTAATTTTTGTAAAGTTGCTACTGCACTGGAAACTGATGTGGAATTTAAAATCCATTTACCCACAATAATACATGGCAAAAATTTTCTCCCAATTGCCAAGAGGAATAAAATTAAATTCATAAGAAAATTCATATTGAAATAGGATAAAGTTTTTTCTAATACAACACTTGTTACAAAGAATAGGATATACTTTATAGCGGATTTCTTATAACCATCACTGATAATGATGGCAAGAAAAAATAAGCTAATAAGGCTTTGATATATCAAACCAAAACCTAAAAAAATTAAAATATTTGCACCTATAAGCAAAATAAGTTTTGTTCTGAGGTCATATTTTGACCCCAGAACAAACTTTGAATTTCCCATTATAATACTCCTGCTGATTCCAATTTTTTATTTAGTATTTTCTTTGTAAAATAAGAACCAACCAAGGAGAATATAAATGTTCCAATAATCATTACTGGTAACATCCATATTGGTGTCCATGCTCTTACTGTATTACAAAAGTTTTGATCTAAGCCACCTTTTATAACACTTTCAAAAAATGCTTCTCTCATAAGCCAAATTGGTAAGAATCCTCCAAATAAGTTTAAAGAAAAAAACATATGACTAATTGTATTTTTCTTAAAGTCTGTATATTTGCCACCTCTTGCTATGAACATAGCAATTATTCCGGCAGGCACTGCTACTAATGGTGCAATTGGAATATGTCCAGTTGCAACTAATAAAATACTTGGTAAGGTAGCTGCGATTACAATAGCAGTGGCTGACTTTGTTTTTGCAAGAAGCATATGATAGGTTGGTGCAGCAAGTAGTGCTACAAGCATAGGCATTAGTAAAAATAAAACAGGGACAGGCATAGATATTGCCCCAATTACTAAATATGTTACAAAGTAAAGTGCAATTAAAACACCAGCTGTAACTGCATTTTTTGATGATTTCTTTTGTGTTTTCATAAATTTCCTCCTTTAAAATTGATTGTTACTGTACAATCTTCCACTCTTTAGACTTTTCTTGATAATTCCATAAGTCTTTATATAGACCTTCATTTTTTAAAAGTTCTTCATGCTTTCCAACTTCTTCTACCTTTCCTTTGTTTAAAACAACAATTTTATCAGCTCCCATTACGTTTCTTAATTTATGGGCTACAACAACAACTGTTTTATTTTTAATTAAATTTGATATTGCTTCTTGTATAATAAGTTCATTTTCAGGATCAAGCGAAGATGTCGCTTCATCAAGTAGTATTATTGGGGCATTTTTTAATATTGCTCTCGCTATTGATATTCTTTGTTTCTCACCTCCAGACAGAGTCGCTCCTCCTTGTCCAATCATAGTGTCAAATCCATCGTCTTTTTTGACTATAAAGTCATAAGCTCCTGCCATTTTTGCAGCATTCATGATTTCATCTTTACTTGCATTTTCATTTCCAAATTTTATATTGTTATAAATTGTGTCTTTAAAAAGATACACATCTTGAAAAACAACAGAAAATTTATCCATTAATTTATCAGGGTCGGCTGTTAGCAAATCTACTCCACCAATTTTAATTGTCCCTTCATTAGGATCATAAAATCTGGAAATTAATTTAATTAGTGTAGATTTTCCAGAGCCAGAGTAACCAACAAAAGCAGTTAATTCATTTTCATTAATGTCTAATGAAACATTATCGATAACCTTAGATTCCTTGTAAGAAAATGAAACATCGTGGATTTCAATTTTGTTGCTTTCGTTTACATCGCAATTTCCTGACATAGGTTTAGCGTTAAGTAAGTTAATGATTCTCTCTCCTGAAACTGATGCCATTTGTAGACCCGTATAATTTACAAGTGCAAGCTCCAAGGGATCAAAAATCCTTGTGCCTACAAATAAGAACATTAAAAATGTATCAATTTCCAAAGATCCATTTATAAATAAATAGGAACCAACTAAACTCATCAAAGGAAGTCCTATTCTTAAAATCATACTTGCTATAGTAGTTAATGAACCAACCCCTTTCTCACTCTTAATATTTGCATTTCTTGAGTTATCTATATCTTCTTCAAGCTTTGTTAATGTATCATCTAAGCTGTTATAAGCTTTTAGAGTCTTAATGGCATCCAAATATTCATTTATATCTTCTTCCTCTTTTATCCTCATTTTCTTTGTTTTTAAATAAATTTGTTTCTGAAAGTTTTGCATGAGCGTGAGAAGTAGAACAGAAATAGGTAGTCCTATAAGAGTTGCTATTCCCATTTTTACATTAATTATCAAAAATAATATCGAGCAAAGAATCGCTACACATATACCACTGAAAAATTGAGGTAATTGATGCGTTACTGCCGTTTCAACTTTGAAAAAATCATTCATTAATGTATCTAAGATCTCCGCTGAACTTTTCCCTGAAATATAACCTATCGGCAGTTTTCTTATGTGGTCTGCAAGCTCTATTCTTCCATCTGCACTTGTCTTGTATCCAAGTTCATAGGTATATTTTGTGGCTAAATTTTCCAATAAGAATGTTATTAAGAAAAATACTGCCATTATCCCAAAATACTTCCATAAAAGGCTCGTATCTATACTATCTGCACCTCTATTTAAAAATAGTGTTTCTACAATTTTCGCCAAAGCAATAAATGGTATAAGGTTGGAAATAGATGCCAAAACATTTAAAATAATTGATTTTCTTATATTATTCATCTTTCCTAATGTAATATTTCTTATCATTCATTCTCACTCCCTTCTATATCCATTTGCCAAATATTTGTCTTCTTATAAATATCAAAGAGTCTCTTATATATTCCATCTGCAAGGATTAAATCTTCATGCTTACCTCTTTCTGCAATTTTTCCATCAGATATTACTAAGATTTGATCTGCATATTCTATGGTATTTAGTCTATGAGCAATCATGATAACCGTCTTATCTTTAACCAATTCAGACAAAGCTTCCTGCATAAGATATTCATTTTCAGAGTCTGCAAAACTTGTTGCCTCGTCTAATACTAATATTGGTGCGTCCTTTAAAATCGCTCTTGCTACAGCAATACGTTGTTTCTCTCCTCCAGATAAATAAGTCCCCTTACCCAAAACAGTGTCATACCCATCAGGAAGTTTTACAATAAAATCATGACATCTTGCTTTTTTACATGCTTTTATGATATCTTCTTTTGTAGAACCTGTCTTTGCCATAGCAACATTATTGAAGACTGTGTCTGTAATAAGATCACTGTCTTGAAAAACAAATGCTACCTTGTCCATTAAGGCTTTTATCGGAATATTTTTTATATTAACCCCACCAATTTTAATAGAGCCTTTTGAAGGATCGTAAAATCTTGGTATTAGCGTTCCAATGGTAGATTTACCTGCTCCCGAATAGCCAACTAATGCTGTAACTTCTCCTTGTTTAGCACAGAAGCTTATATTCTTTAAAACCTCTTCATCTCCATAAGAAAAGCTTACATTCTCGAATTCAAGATTATGACCTTTTATCTCTTCCTCACTATCTTCGATTACCAATTCTTTTTGATCTATAATTTCGTAGATTCTCAAAACAACTTCATTTAGTAAATTCATTCCTTCTGCAAAATCTCTAAGTTTTAATGCAGGTACGCTAATGGCAGGTGCAAGAATCAAATAGAAAATAAAAACTGTAGCAAAATCCAAGTTATTATTTCGTGACATTAAAAGTATTCCTACTGGAACTATGAATGTAGCCACAGATAGAATAAACATTCTAAATGAAACAAATCCCGGTCTTATCATTGAAGTCATCGAACTTGTAAAGTCTCTATATTCTCCTACTGACTTTGAAAAAGTTTTAAATGATTTTGCTCCTGTTCCAAATATTTTCACTTCCGGCATACCTTTAACGTATTCAGTAGTTGCTGAATTAATTTGATCCAATATCGCGAAGTTTTTATCAAGTCCACCCGACTTTATAATCTTTGCCATGATTGCAATCTGAATTCCTAAACCAACAAATATAATTAACAAAGTCGTAAGACCTAATATTAAATTTATCTTCAACATAACAATTATCATTGCTAAAATTAGTGCTAAAGTTGAAATTAAATTTGGTAATTGATGAGAAAAATATCCCTCAATTTGATTCATGTCCGATCCTAATACTTGCCTTATTTTTGACTTGTTGTCTCCGGTAAAAAAACCTAAAGGAAGATTCCCAATATGAAATAATATCTTCTTTTTTAAGTTAGCTATTAAAACATATGAAAACTTATGGCATAAAATACCGCCAATGTAAGTTAAGCAATATGACAATACCACTGCTGTAAGTCCATAGGTGCAGAACTGTATTGTACTTTGTTCTAATTTTCCATATAAAAATAGAGATTTTATGACTTTGTATATCACCAAAATTGGACAAATACTTAATAGCATTCCAAGACTAACAAATAATATTCCTACTACAAGTTGTCCTTTTTTTATTTCACTGTAGGAAATAATATCTTTGATTGATTTCTTCTTTTTCATCTAAAACATGCCTCCTTACCGAACGAGTTCGTTCATTTGCCTTAAAACTAATACAAGGAAAACACCGTTGATGTTTCCCTTGTAAAATACTTATATTTTATTTTTCTCTACTGAGGTCTTTGAAATAGTTCGCTTATTATTCCAAAGGCTTCACTTGAATTTGTTTTGTTTTCTCCCTTAATAATATAGTCATTATATATTGTTCCAACAGCTCCGTATAAAATAAAAGTTGCAAAACTTCTCACATTTTCTCTGTTTATTCCCATATTATTTTCTATTTTTTTATTTTCAATTCCTTCAATTATAAACTCTGAATAGACATCTATAAATTTTCCAATATAATGAATCAATTCCCATAGCCTGTAAGAGTTATCTGTAATTGAATTCTCTTTTGAAAAATTATATTTTGTCGTAAACTGACCGATATCTTTTACTATAAGTTCTCTTACAATTTTTATTCTTTCTTCGTAATCCATTTCCTTATTTTGAAGTATATCCAACTTATTTTTTAGTTTTTCTTCAAAATATGTTTCCATGCACGCCAAGAAAATATCTTCTTTTGATTTAAAATAATAATAAAACATTCCCGGCGCTCCGTTAACTTCCGCGAGAATATCTCTAACAGAAACTTTCTCATATCCATCCTTTTCAAAAAGTCTTGATGCTATGTTTATAAGCTCCTGTTTTCTTTCTTCTGGATCTTTTACATTTCTCTTTGTCAAAACCTCACCACCTATTGACCGACACTCGTTCTTTTAATAAAAATTATCATTTTCTTACACTTTTGTCAATAGTGCCCTGAATTTATATTATGAATGTGGTATAATTTTATTTACTATAAATAAACACGCTTAATGCTTATAGTCTTAATTACACAATAACAGGGTCTGTAAATAATTTTGTGTATCAACCTAAATCCTGTTTAAAGGGTAATGGTTGATACATTTTTTATGCTTCAATCATCATTGGTGTAGCTACAACTTTTTCTACATCAACATTTTTATCTTCTAGATTATCTTCAAAATTCCCATATTGATTTAGGAACGAAAAAAAGAGCAAGTGGTTTTTCTTGTCCACCTGCTCTAAATATTTTTCATGTTCAGAGACTTTAAATATTTCTTTCTATCAATTATTTAATTTCCATGATTCCGCTTTGGATTTTGCATTTATAAGGTCAGAATAAAGTCCATCATTCTTAATCAGTTCTTCATGATCTCCACGTTCTACTATTTCGCCATCTTTTAAAACTAAAATCTGGTCTGCATTTCTAATGGTTTTTAGTCTATGGGCAATCATTATTACTGTCTTATTTTTTGTAAGTTGTTCTATAGCTTCTTTTAATTTATCTTCATTTTCTGGGTCTATATTTGCAGTTGCTTCATCAAAGATAATTATATCTGCATCTTTTAGCATGGCTCTGGCTATGGAGATTCTTTGTTTTTCTCCACCTGATAGACTTGCTCCACCTTCTCCGATAATAGTATTATATCCATCCGGGAGATTTTCTATAAATTCGTGACATCTTGCTTTTTTTGCAGCTTCTACAACTTTTTCATGGCTTGCATTTTGTTTTCCAAATTTTATATTGTTTTCAATTGTATCTTCAAAGAGATAGACGTCTTGAAATACCATGGAAATTGAATTCATAAGATTTTCTATCTTATAGTCCTTAATATTCTTTCCACCTATGAAAATTTCTCCAGAGTTTACATCCCAAAATCTTGCAATAAGATTACAAAATGTAGTCTTGCCAGATCCAGATGGTCCTACAATAGCAGTCATGGTATTTTCTTTTATCTCTGCTGATACATTTTTTAAAATTGGTCTATCATCATAAGAAAAAGAAACATTTTTAAAGACTATATCATGATTTTTTATAGGTTCTGTAATACTTCCTTCTTTCATATCTTCCATATCATTTACATAGGAATAAGAATCTATTGCATTCTCAACCATTCTTAGCATTGCCATAGCAGAACCAGATGTTATAAGCCCATCAAATATTACAAAACTTGCTATAAGTATCATAATAGTATTTACTATTTGACCGCTTTCAACAAAATATAATTTTATTGATATAAATAACATCAAACAAATTGTTATAGCTATTATTATTTTAGCTAATAAACTATATGGCATTATAGTTTTTTCTAAATCAAAAGAATATTTACTTGCACTATCAAAGCTTTTATCAAGTTTCTTATTATTGTTTCCTCCAAGATTATAAGATTTTATGATTTGCATTCCTTGTAATGTTGATAAGACTTCTTTGGTAAGTGATACTTGAATCTCATGAATCTTGTCTGCATTTTTACTAGACCTTTTTTGCATACGAGCAACAATCAACAAAAATACAATAGAGCCAACTATTGCTACAAGACCTACCTTATAAGAAAATAAAAATAAGGATGAGATAAAAACAATAGCATTAAGCATACCACCGAAAACCATAATATACAAAGTTGGAACCCAAGTCTCTATATTATCTAAGTTAGTAGTTGCAATAGTTGTTAAATTTCCAAGGCTTAAACTTGAGAAAAATCCCATGGGAACTTTTTTTATTTTTTCACCTAATTCAATTCTCTTGTGTCCAGCCATAAAATATCCAGCATGTGTTTGTTTGAGCATAGAGGAATTTTTTGAAATAATTACTCCAGCTATACTAATTAATAAAAATAAACATGATATTCCTATTGTTTTGAAACTTATATCCTTGTTTACTATCCCAAAAATCGCATAATAAATGGCTGCAAATTGTAGAGCATTAAAAATAGAACCGAAAAAATTAGCAAAGATTGATTTTTTTATATACACTTGTTCTTCAATAGAAAAATTCCATATTTTTTTAAAAACACTAAGCATTTTCTTCTCCTTTCAAGGCAGTTTCCCAAAGATCGTGATAATCTTTTGATTCCTTCAAAAGCTCTTCATGGCTTCCTTTACATGCAAGTTCTCCATTTTTAATTACAAATATATTATCTACATCTGTTATTGTCTTTAAACGATGGGCAATTATAATTAGAGTTTTCCCTTTGACAAGCTCTGATATTGCATCTTGAATCAAGGCTTCATTTTCAGGGTCGATATAAGAGGTAGCCTCGTCTAAAATAACTATTGGAGCATTCTTTATCATGGCTCTTGCAATTGATATTCTTTGCCTTTCTCCTCCAGATAAATGTTTACCAGCTTCTCCTACTCTTGTATCATATCCATCTGACAACTTCATTATAAAATCATGGCAGGCTGCTTTCTTACATACTTCAATTATTTCCTCATCACTAGCATTTTTATTTCCTATTCTGATGTTATCTTTAATTGACATATCAAAAAGAAAATTATCTTGTGCTACATAGGAAATAATAGTAGATAGCTTTTCAAGGGACATATCTTTAATATTTACATTTCCTATACTTATAGAACCACTATCTACGTCCCAAAATCCTGAAATTAGTTTTGCAATAGTCGACTTTCCCGAACCCGATTCGCCTACTAAAGCATTCACACTTCCTTCTTCTATATTTATATTTATATTATTTAGGACTTGCTTATCTTCTTCATAAGAAAAATCTACGTTTTTAATCTCTATATTATAATTTTTTATATCCAAATTTTCATTTTTATGAGATAATTCTCTCGCAGAAAGTATATTTTTAATCTCTTCGAAAATAGTTGACATTCTTCCAATATCATCTTCAAAAGTCATTACTCTCATAATATTTTGGATAGTCCCAAAAGAAAGGATTATCAATGTTAAAAATACACCACCATCTAGTGAACCATTCATACAGAAATATAAACCAAATGGTATAATTGTCAAAATACCAACTGGAGCAATAGACATACTTATCGCATAATCTCTTGTATTTTCTCCCATCCAATCGTAATAGTAATTTGCCTTTTTATACACATTGTCCCTGTATTTTCTATAAGATTTTTCGCCTTGATTAAATGTTTTAATAACCTCTATTCCATTTATATATTCAACTACAGAATTGTTCATATCTTGGCTAATTTTAACTGCTTGTGGAAACTTTACCTTAATTCTTTTCATCGGCCCTGCCATAAAAAATCCACCAATAACTAATGGAATTAAAGATATTAAACTTAGTCTATAATCTAAAATTAACATGTAAACAAATAATATTATAGGTCCGACTAAATTAGCTGTCATCTCAGGTATCATATGAGCCAATGTTGTTTCAGTATTATCGACTTGATTTACAATTATGTCTTTTAACTTACCAGTAGATTCATTCAATATATCTCCTAATGGCATATTAAATAATTTTTCCATAAGGCTTTTTCTTATATCTCGTATTATTTGATAGGCTGTTTTATGAGAAATCATTGTTGACAAAAACATAAACACTTCTTTGATTATAAGACATGAAAGTATCAAGAAAATTTTATTTATATAGTAATAAAAATTTTGGCTACCATCAATTAATGATATAATCATCTTACTTAGAATAATATATACAAAAAGATTTGAAATTACTCCAAGTATTGCAAACAAGACAGAAATAAAATATGGTGCTTTATTTCTCTTAATGTATTTTTTTAATAGATCCATAAATTTAACTCCTTCTATCATCTTTTTTCATTACATTTATAAAATAAGTCTCTATCATTTCAGTTAGATATATCTTATTTTTTGTAAAATTCTCACGTGCATTCAAAATTTCGCAAGCCATCAATCCAGAATTCATAATATTAATCATAAATTCAAACATATCATCGGACGGCAACTCATTAAACAAAGTAGAAAACAATTCTTTAAATACTTGTATGGACTCTTTTTTTATTTTCACATATAGTTTTTTCAGATCATCATTTTCTTTTAACTCACATAAAAACATAACATAAAGCTTTACATAATCATTATCTTCAAGTATCTTGTCTATAATCATTCTTGAAAACAACTGTGGACTTAATATTAATCCTTCATCATAAATTGATTTTTGAACAATATCTTTTCTATTTAAATTACCTTCCATCATAATGTCGTATAAGATTTCATGCGTAGAACCATAATGATGATACAAGCCACCTCTAGAAAGCCCAGTAGCTTCCATAATGTCATTCATAACTGTATTTCTAAATCCCTTATCCAAAAAGACTTTCATAGCTTCTTGTCTAATCTGCTTTTTTCTTTCATCAGCTTCCATTTTCATTTTATAAATAACCTCCAAACCGACACTCTTGTCGATATTATTATATCAGCACTGATAATCATTGTCAATAGCTTCGCTTATACTTCTTTATTAATTTTTTTAAATGCGGTATAATTAATAAAACCTAATAAACGCTTAACGCTTATAACTTTAATAGCAAGCACAGTAAGTGTACGGACACTTACGAAAAAATTAATGGAGCAAACCTTTACGGAATGCTCCATTTTTTTTAATTTTTACCTTGTTAGGGAGAACCCTAAGACCCCGAAATATATTTTATAAAGGAGAATAAAATGGCAAATAGATTTAGAAATGAAAGAATAGAAATAAAACTAACCAAAGAAGAAAAAGAAATCTTTGAAAAGAAAATGAAACTTGCAAACTGTAAAACAATGTCCCACTTTCTTAGAAAATGTGTATTAGAAAAAGAAATTTATGTAGTAGATTTAGAACCATTTAGAAACCTACAATGGCTACTTTCGAATGCAACAAATAATATAAACCAGATTGCAAAAGCTACTAATACAACTGGTGTTATTTACAAGAATGAAATTAAATCAATGAACAAAGAAATAGAAAAATTATCAAGAGAAATATGGCAG
>NZ_KV808688.1:18384-61690 GCF_001812365.1 Anaerococcus sp. HMSC065G05 | reverse complement strand
AATTACAAAAATACATCCTATAAAATCAACTCTAAATTTGGCAATAGACTACATTCCTAAGAGTGAAAAAACTGATGAAAAGGTCTTGGTATCTTCATTCAAATGACACCCATCTACTGCCCATATTCAGTTTATGAAAACACGAGAAGACAATGATACTAAAGGAATAGTTTTGGCTAGACATTTAATTCAATCTTTTCTGCCAGGAGAGGTTGATCCTATAAAAGCTCACGAAATTGGAATGGAATTATGCAAGAGAATTTTAAAAGAAGATTATGAATTTGTTCTTGCAACTCATATAGATAGAGGACATATCCATAACCATATTATTTTTAATAATGTTAATTACAAGACTGGTAAGTGCTACCAATCTAATAAAAAAACTTATCATAAAATCAGGTATCAAAGTGATGAGTTATGTAAAAAAAATAAGCTTTCAGTCATTGATGAATATTATGAAGCTTACAAAAGAAAATATAAAACTGCTGGTAAATCTTGGTACGAATATGAGCAATTTAATACATGTACTTCTTGGAAAAACAGACTTCAATTTGACATTTATCATTTGATAAAATAGTCTAAGGATTGGGACGATTTTCTAAAGAAAATAGCTGATCTTGGCTATGAAATTAAGTATGGCAAACACATTGCTTTTAAACCGAAAGATAAGCCGAGATTTACAAGATCTAAAACAATCGGAGAAGATTATACCGAAGAAAGGTTAAAAGAACACATTGCAGAAATATCGTCTATTAAAACCCCTACTGTCAAAAAACGCATTGGCAATGTTATTGATATGAACACTAATGTGAAGGTAAAAGAAAGCAAAGGCTATGAATATTGGGCAACCAAACATAACCTTAATACAATGGCTGAGTCTGTTATCTTTCTCAGAGAACAAGGTATTAAATCCGTTAAGCAACTTGATGAGTACATCCAAAAATCAGCCGATGAAAGGCAAAATTTACAGGATAAAATCAAGGTTATTGATAAGGAAATACAGGAGCTTTCTGCTACTATGGAACAGGTTCATACTGTTAAAAAATACAGGGCGTACTACAGGGAATATAAGGCAAATCCGTCTGACAAGACATTTTTTGAAGAGTACAAAGCTCAGATTGCCCTATACGAAAATGCCCTTTCAGAACTAAAAAAGTCCCATTCAAAGCTGCCAAATTCAAAGGATATTTTAGATAGACTTGATAAATTGCAAGAAAAAAGAATACCCTTATGCAAGAGTATTCTTCTACCAAATCCGATATGAAAGACCTTTTTCAAATCAGAAAAAATTATGAGAAATATATGGGTAAGGAGATAGAGAGGTAACTGATTTCATTATAAATTACAAGAGAATTTTTCTAAAATTCTCTTGTAATTTTGCATAAATAAATTGTTTATCTAACTCTTTACTAATATGTAAATATTCAATAATATCATTCATAAAAGAGATATTATAAGTTGTATGAAGTCCATCCGTGAATGGAGCATCGCTTTCAATGACTATTCTATCAATCGGAATCATATTAATAATATTTTTTCCGTTTTGACTCTTTATCATCTGTTGATTTATAGAGAAAAAATATCCTCTAGATATTGCAATTTTTAAATCTCTTAAATTACCAGTGTACCAATGCAATATTACTCTTCCCTCAAATCCATCAAGAATCTTTAGGCAGTCCCTTTCTGCTTTTCTTGTATGAACACTTATTATCTTTTTTTTATCAGACTTACATAAATCAATAATCTGTTTAAATACTTCTTTTTGTTTTTCTATATTTCTAATATTTTTTACAGAATAATCCAAGCCAACCTCTCCAATATAACTTGTTGTTTGAAAGAATTTTTTAAAGGTTCTAATTTGGTCATTATATTGTGCCGCCAGTTCTGGATGAAATCCCAATGCTAATCTTATATATTTATAATTCCAGTTCTCTGCATAATATTTCTTATATAAATCTGGTAAATTAGTAACTGCAATCGTATAAGACTTCTTATCCTCAATATATTTCAAAACTTCATATTTATTTTTATATAAATCAAAGTGCATATGCATATCCATATAAAAATCAGTCATCCAATTCCTCCAAATATGTTTTTAATTCCTCCATACCTCTAATATACAAATTCGTATAATCTTCAATATTATCTTTTATTGCTCCACTAGATTGAATGGTCATAAAAGCGTACTTAGGATTAAATTTTCTTAACCCTAAACGATAAGAATTTAAACAGGTTCTAGAAACATTACCTCCAATGAATTTATTATCCCTATAAGAACTTTTATCTACAATACCTGCACGCATAACAGCTGCTTGTCTTATTACACAAGGCAAACAGTAACCACAATGTCGAGCTTCCTTTTCCTTTTGCATTCTACCATTATCTGGATGTGAACAAGACATTGTATTCTCTAAATTTTTTTTAACAAAAGGCTGATTTTTACAATCCAATAGCATTTCACCTTTTGTTTTGAATTGATATGGATTAACTAGCTTTACTTTGAGTTCAATTAAATCTAACAACTTTTGAAACAAACTCATATAATGCGGGTGTGTTGTTCTCGTGCTACTAGTACCTATTCGAGAAAATGTACTAGGAATATTTAGTGAAATAAATCCATTCTCTGGTATAATCAGATGAACTTGCTTTCTCAAACAAGATGCAACTGCTAATGCATGAGAGAAAAACATAAAAGAACGTGTTCTTGTAGTGTCTTCAACACCTGATACAACCTTTGCATAATACTGATGAAAATCTCTTGATTCTAATGAATATTGATTAATAAACTTTTCTTTAAGAATATCTTGAAATTCCTTTGTTCCTTTCCCCCCACCATAATGACTCACAAATAAAGTTTTATCACTATTACTTTCCAACAAATCAATTGCACCAATGAGCGAATCCATTCCACCTGAAAACATACAAATTTGATCATAGTTTTTTATTTTTTGTTTTGATTTTTCCCATTTATCGTAGTTTATCTTTTCCTCTTCAGATTGCTCTCTTCTTCTAAAAATAAAAGTCCATTTATCTCCACTTAAAAAATTCAACATTTCCTCAAGTGTTGATTTTGCATTTTGCCACATATCATATTCTAAAATAGGCATAAATACCGAAAACTCTCTACTCCATCCATCATGTGCATTTTTTCTTAAACATAATCTATCTGCCGAAAAAACAGCCATAGAAATGTAAAGCAAATCTAACGCTTGTTGACTATACCAATAAGGTAACTTATTTTTATTCTTCCAAAATGTATACGAAAAAGAATTGAAGTCGAAAAAATCAACATTTGTTGCTTGTTCATCAACTTTAAAAGTATCTTTTTTATTTATGCGACAAACTATTTTCATAAGATTCCCTCCATAACTTTCAAACAGCATTCATGCATATCTCTAATTGTAGATGAAATATTTTTGTTTATTATATTACCTTGCTTATTAAACTCAACATCTACAATTCCCATAATCATATCTTTAAATTCACATTCCATAGCATATGAATCATCCGCATTAGTTATATACATTTCTAATCGACTGCCTAAATCCTTCATCATAGTAATCCAAATATATGCACCAACATATTCCTTTAAAGCTTCATGCATTAATTCAAATGACATATTATTAAGACAGTCTATATCCATCGAATTATTTTCAACATAATCAAATACTTTAGACAGAGCTGCTTGTGTAGCTTCCTTTGCCACGATATCTTCTTTAGTGCTTGAATTTGGTGCAATTACATCTACTAACCCAGAAAAAATCTCCTCTACAGATTTACCTTCATATTCAATACCAAGATTCTTAAATGTTACTTTTACGCCATTAGTAAAAATTCCATTAAAAAGATTCCCAAGATTTCCTCCGGCTTTTCTTCCAGAGTATGCCTGTGAAGCCATGTTTCTGGATCCACCAGCCGCTCTAACATACTGGCGTGCAATATGCTTTGCAGAACCGTACGTACCTCCACTATTGATATACTTTGACATATCTGACTTAACAGTTTTCCATTTGACTGGTTTCGTTACATCAGTGCCTTCATCTTGATTAGGGTTATAATCTTCTGGCAATAAGGGATTTCTATCATTCCTTCCATTGAAAATACTTGATGTTCCCATAATCACCCTCCTTTTATACTATTTTTCTAATAGCTTCTCTATGCTATTTTGTAATCCAGACTTATTCTTATCCCATTGAGATGCTATCTCTAAAATTTCTACTTTCTTACTCATTTTATCTGCATAATCAGCTATATAACTTATACAACCGAGATTAATTTGCGATCCACTAAACGATTGTAAATAACTAAGAGTATCATTGGTTAGTTCTGTTCTTTGCTGCGCAAATAGCAAAAATGATTTCATCAGTTCTTTGGATATTGTTGTTTCAGCTATCATGGAAGAATACATGGCTTCAAGAATTGCAGCCGCATCAGAGTCTGATATATTTGCAACAGATTTAATAGCTTGTTGAATTTTAACATCTGATTTTGAAAGTAGTTGTTCCAATATTTCTTGTGCTGCTGGCGAAAGAAAAGATGATATACGACTAATTTTTTCATCCAATGAAGTTCTCGTAAAGTAAAAATACGTATTAAGATTTTCCTCAGATAATTTTGGATTTATTTTACACCAATTTAAAAACCAATTATCTTCCTTCCAAATTTTCAACTTATCGGTTTTTTCAGGAGTACCATTCTCAAACAATTCTAATTCCTTACTTAAACTATTATCTGCTGCCATCTCGGCTATTTTATTAAAAATTCTAGGTTTTATATATTCCAACATCATTATCTTTGCAAGAATTTTTCTATCCAGCTGCTTATTCTTGTAAGAAGCCATTTGCAATCTCATATACATGGAATTCAAGAATCGTTTACACTGACGAGGGTTTCCATGCAATCCATTAGATAAAACAAATGCTAATTGATTTGCAATAGAAAGTGATTCTACAATATTTGAGTAACCATCTTCTTTATCAGAAAATAAAGTTATAACTGATTCAATCTTAAACCTCTCGAAATCCTCTTTTTTCTTCTCAACTATCCATGATAGAGCCTTTTGAAAATCGTCTTCTGGTAATTCTGATTGCAAAAGCAAGCAAGCAATGTAAATTTCTACCTCCTCTGCATTTAATTGTGGAATGCGGATGGGATACTGTATCAATTTTTCAAGATATTCTTTTCCAATATCAATCTGAATACCTTCAATATCTTTAAATTTACTTTTAACTGCATACGAAATATGACGCTCGTCAGCGCCTATAACAAAAGCGACTTTTCCCTCAAAAAGAAATAACTTTATCGCTTCAAGCGTTTCTAAAATAGTATCTGGTCTACATCTATCCAATTCATCTATAAAAACAACTAAACGGCTGATTTTCGTTTTTTCCAATAAAGACGCAAATTCTTTTTGAAACTTTTTAATATCTTCACGTAATTCTTTATTGTTTAATTCATTTTCAATATTAGATTGAATTTTTTCTAAATTGGTAACTTCTATTTTTTCTTGAGTGCTTTTTAAAGCTTGGTTTATTGTAATACCAAGTAAAGAACCAATTCCCCCTGTCACTAGAAAATCAGTCCCATACTTTAATACACCCTTTACCAATTTAAACTTATCAACACTTTTATATAGACCTTTAATAATACCTTTAGCCTCGTCAGTTAAGTTTTTTTCTTTGCTTATCTCATCAAGAATAGTGCCTAATATCGCCGTTTTTGCATCTTCGTAATTTTCAAATAACCAACCATTAAATACCAAGCACTTTATTTTATCATCTTCTTTAATCAAACATTCTTTACACATATACATCAGACTTGACTTTCCACTTCCCCAATCGCCATATACTCCAATACTGGCAGGCAAAAGAGTATCATCTGTAATAATACTTTGAACCGTTTGTATTAAATAATCATAATCCAGAAAATCAAGTTCCGTTTCACTATCTTTCCACATGTGTTTACCTCCTAGCCAGCAAAAAGGTCAATAAACTTTAACTTTTTATCTTCCATTTTCCGCCTCATTCATTTATTGCTACAAATATATCTATGTTATCGACATAAATAACAGCGTCTAAAAATCCCTTAGATAATCCCTCTAGCTCCTGAAAATAAATCTATGACTGTAAACTTAGACTCCCATTCTCCTTACATCTTCAATAATTACGCACTCCATAATATCTTCAATATCACAATCCAAAGCATTGCAAATCCTAAGCAAAACATCCGTAGTCACATTTTGCCCATTCTTCATTTTATAAAATAAACTTTTACAAATTTTGCTATTTTCATCAAGTTCTTTTTGTAATATTAATTCTATTAGTTTTTGAATAATCTTTTATAACTAAAAATTCTCTATATACCCTACATTGAAAATTAATATTTATTATATTATACCATTAAATGTCGGTTTAATATAAAAACGTTCTCATTAAAATGCATTTAAGTTTTTAAAAAGAAGTAGATTAATCTACTTCTCATACTTAATATTTTCTTGTCTATAATTTCCAAACAGTGTCTGGAATATTACATCTAATTAATTCTATTTGAAATAATTCTCACTACACCAACAACCTTATCAAACTTCTGATCTCCAATATACTTATTTTCACTGAGATATACATCCCACAAGGATCTTAGGTATGAATCTTCTTTTATGTCCTTGATTATTTCCTCATAGTCTTTGATTATCTCCTGACTTCCTCTTTTGTCGGAAGTTCTTTCTATTGCTTCTTTTAAAATTTTATAATCTATCTCATCTTTTTTTAATTTGTAGGGGGTATACAGGTCGTAAAAGTCTCTCATTCGTGTTGTTGTTATATTTCTTCTGATTATGGTTTCATATTTTTCTGCGAGAATTGTTTCTAATGGATATGCCATTATTTTTATATCTTCTTTGGTAAATATACATGGATAGGTGTATTCTATCTCTTTTGGTGTTATTGCATCTCCTGTTGTTAGGTCTAGTTTCATTGGATTTTTAGTTTTTCCAACATTTGCTATTAGTGAAATTCTAAAGTTCTCGTACTCATCCTCTTCTCTAATATAACTAATGTCCTTTATTTCAAATCTTATTCCATCATCTACATTGATATTTATAATTTCTTCTATTATTTCTTTTATTTTTTCTTCTTTTAGTGCTATGCCTTTAATGGTTGTATCCATGTCCATAGTTGTTCTATTTTCAATTCCAATTAAGGAAGATATTAAGAATCCTCCTTTTATTACAAAATTATTTTTGTAATTTGATTTAGATAGCCTTTCTAAAAATCTTTCAAAAAAATATATTTGCAAAACTTCTTGCGACTTCAGATTTTTCTTCTCTGCAAGACTTCTTATCTTGCCCTTTATACTCTCGATATTAATCATGATAATACCTCCATGTATTTTCTAATTTCATCTTCTATTTTAAATAGTCTACCGTATTTTATTAATCGTCTTAGGTTTTTATTTGGTGATTTAAAGTATCTTTTTATTGCTTCTGTGAAAATTTGCTTATCTATTTTTTCTCTGTCAATTATGATATCGCAAACCGTTCTTTCAATATCATAAACTGGTATGAGATTGCCTTGTGGTGATTTTATTTCTGTCTTTCCTATTTCGTATAAATCTTTTTTTACATAGTGAACTTGTAGATCTTCGTACCTCTTTTTGATATGGCTGGCATTGTAGCCTTGGGGTACAGATATATGAAATACATTTGGAGTCCTATCGGATAGGTCGTGAAGGTAGAGGGCTGTTTGATGGGAAAATATAATTCGATTACTATTTGATGATATTAAAATAAAATCGTCTATAACTTTTCCTTTTAATTGATATAGTCCCGGTCTTAATCTTTCTAATTGTCCGATTTTTGTTAATTCTGATAAATTATGCCTAGTATATCCAAGTTCTTCTGCTTCTTTGTTGGTGATTACTAAATTTTCTTGTATATATTCTTTAAGCGTATCCATAGTCTGCCTCCTCTCGTTTACGCTTTTATTATATGTTATAAAAGCGAATATGTAAAGTTGCTTATGAGTTTTCCATTTTTTGAAAAAGGATGTAACGAAATATTACTCCCTTTAATAAAAAAGAGCAGCCTTTTAAGCTACTCTTGTAGAAAGTACAAAATGGGTTAATTATATTTTTGTGTCTCCTCATACCAGTTGCAAAACTACTCTTACATACATGTAATTTTTTTGAGTCTTTTTGACGTATCCTTCTTCATCTTTTTCAAATACAAAATGCTTATAAAACTGCTTAAAATGCAGGATTTCTAAATTTACATCTTTTGTATCAACGCTATAGTCTCCACATGCCTTGACCTAGGGAATTGGTCGAAGGCTTGGTATTTTTTTATTTTGTAGCCGCTTTTTATGAAGATTTCTAGGTCTCTTACTTGGGTTTTTGGGTTGCAGGATATGTAGACAAATTCTTCTGGAGCTATGTCTATTATTTTTTTGATTGCTTTTGGGTGAATGCCTTCTCTTGGTGGGTCTATTACTACTATGTCGTATTTTCCTTTTACTAGGTCTATTTTTTCTAAAACATCTCCTGCTATAAAGTTTATATTTTCTATTTCATTTTCTTTTGCATTATCGAAGGCTTTTTCTACTGCTTCTTCTATTATTTCTATTCCCATAGCTTTATTTGCGGATTTTGCAAATAGTTGAGTTATAGTTCCTGTTCCTGAATATAAATCTAGGACGTTTTTGTTTTTATCTACATTTGATAATTCTATTGCTTTTTGATAGATTTTTTCTGCTGTATATACATTTGGTTGGAAAAATGAAAATGGGGAAATTTGAAATTTTAAATCGTTCATTTTTTCTTCTATATATTTTTTTCCAAATAAAAGTTCGATTGAATCTACTTTTACTGCATCTGACAAACTATCGTTAATCACATGATAAATTGAAACAATTCTCCCCTTGGTTTTTGCATTTAAAAGATTATGGGCAAATAAATCTCTTCTCATTGGATCAAAAGATTTGTCTGAGCTTGTCACAAGGACTACCATTATTTCTCCAGTGTGAAGTGCTTTTCTTACTATTAAATTGCGCAAAAGTCCTGTATGAGCTTTTTTGTGATAAAAACTTGTATTTTTTTCTCTAAAATATTTTTGTACATGTTTTCTTATTGTTTCAAAATCGCTATCAACTATATTACACCCGTCTGTATCGACAATTTCATAAAATCTATTTTGCCTGTGAAGTCCCAAAACAAGTGGCCCGTCCTTGTAAGAATCCCCAAAAGTGTATTCCATTTTATTTCTGTATTCTTTTATTTTTGGACTTCTAATGATTGAAAGATCTGCAATATCAATATGAGAATTTTTCAAAAGTTTTTTTATCATATCATGCTTTAATAAAAGCTCTGTTTCATATCCCATTTTTTGGTAAGAACAACCACCACAAATTCCTGCATGAGGGCAAAATTCTTTGGCATTTTCTATTTTGGATTCTTCCAAAACTTCCATAAATTTTCCTTTTTTATTCTTGCCCCTGTTTTTGGTTATTTTTACTCTTACATTTTGTCCCAAAAGTCCGCCCTTAAATTGGACAGTCTTTTCTTCGTCAATTTTTCCTATAGAAATATTTGGATAAGACATATCTATTATTTCTACATCTTTTATTGGTTTTTCTCTCATTTATTCTCCTCTATTCCAAAATCTTTCAATCAAGATTTTTAATTCTTTTTTATTTTTTACTTCTCTTATATTTGACCAATGTCTAGGATAAAGCCTTCTGTACTTATCCCACAAAAACCTATCATCTACCAAATAAATTATTCCCTTGTCTTTTTCTCCTCTGATTAGCCTTCCTGCTGCTTGGAAAATTTTATTTAAGCCCGGATAGGTGTATGAATAATCAAAACCATTGTGAGAAATTTCGTCAAAATGATTTTTTATTAAATTTCTCTCGTCGCTTACTCCCGGCATTCCAACTGAAATTACCATTGAGCCAATTAGCCTATCGCCTTTCAAATCAACTCCCTCAGAAAAAATTCCACCCAAAACCAAAAATGCAGTTTTTTGGCTTTCGTAAGTGAAATTTTGCAAAAATTTGTGTCTTTCTATCGGGGACATGGACCTTTCTTGAACTAAAATTTCGTCATTAAAATTATCCTTGTAATATTCATAAACATCCGTTAGATATGAAAATGAAGGGAAAAATATAAAATAATTTCCTTTTTTTGCACTGATAAATTCGTGGATAAGGTCAGCTATATCCATTAAGTTATTATTTCTATCTTTATACCTAGTAGAAATTGGGCTTGCAAAAATGGCAAAATTTTTCTTATCAAAGGGCAAATCCAAATGAACTTTCAAACTATCATCTGCTCCAAGCATTTTTCTATAAAAATCCATTGGAGAAAGAGTTGCAGAAAAAAATATGCTTGCCCTTGCAAGTTTATATTTCTCTTTTAAAACTTTTGAAGGATCAATGCACTTGATTTCATAAATTTTTTCCATAGAATTTTCATCATAGGTCAATGTTTGATAAAAACCCTCCCTAAAATTATCAGAAATTTTTAGATGATGGTTTATTTCAAAAAACATATCTTCTATTTTATCATAATCTTCTCTTTTTTTATCCTTTATCAAAACTTTTTCCAATTTTTTTGATAAAGCCATGAGTTTTTTGTCAAAATCATCATTATTATCAGTCGAATAATAAAACAATTTTTTCCCATAATTTTTATACATCTTTTCAAATTCATCCAAAATTGAATCAATTGATTTTATAATTTTCAAATCCTTTTTTATATCCATAGATTTTCTTAATTCCATAAAATCAGAATCAACAAAATTATGGGAGAACATCTTTCTTGACCTTTCCAATAGATTGTGAGCCTCATCAATTAAAAACAAATATTCATCAAGACTATCATCAAAAAATCTTCTCAAATAAACATTTGGATCAAAAACATAATTATAATCACAAATTATTATGTCGCAGTACAAGGAGATATCAAGCTCAAACTCTAGGGGACAAAGCCTGTGTTTTTCCGAATAAGAAGTGATGATGTCATAGTCCATTATGTCCTCATTTTCCAAAATATCTTTTAGTCCATCATTTACCCTATCAAAATGCCCCCTTGCAAAAGGGCAAGATTCAGGGTTGCAAGAAATTTCATCATTTAAGCAAATTTTCTCTTTGCTTGTAATAGAAACTGCCTTGATCGATAAATTTTTTTCTTTCAACAAATACAAAGATTTTAGAGCTTCTTTTGCCGTTGTATTTTTTGAAGTTAGGTAGAAAATTTTGTCGGTCAAGCCTTCTCCCAAAGATTTTACAGCAGGAAAAATTGTTGAAATAGTCTTTCCAGTTCCAGTCGGAGCATCTACAAACAAATTTTTCTTATCAAGAATCGCCCTATAAACAGCAACAGCCATCTTCCTTTGCCCTTTTCTGTAACCATCATAGGGAAAAGTCAAATTATTTGCACTGATATTTCTTTTTTCAAGGTTTTTAGATAAAATTTTTGAGAAATTAATATATTCTTTTAATAAATTTATGTAAAATTCATAAAGCTCGTCAAGACTTTTTTCCTTTTCAAAAGTTTTTGTCTTATAATCATCTAATGATACATAAGTTAGCCTTATAGTAATATTTTTCAAATCATTTTTTACACCATAAAAATACCCATAGCAAAAAGCTTGAGCCCAGTGTAGTTTATTTGAATCATCCAATTTGTCTAGATTTCTTGTGGTAGATTTTATTTCGTCAATAATTATTTTGCCTTTCTTTTTCAAAAGACCATCAGCCCTACCCTCAACGTGAAATTCCATATCATCAATTTTAGTAATGTTTTTAAGATAGAATTCAGCTTGGTAATTTTTATCATAAGATTTTTGAATTTTTTGATGGGCCTTGATTCCTTCGACCATCCTATTATTGTCCCTAAAGGAATTATCAATATCCCCACTTCTCATAACAAATTCTATAAGTTTTCTAACAGAAGTTTTTATATACATTAAATCACCTTAGTTTATTATATCATTTTTCATTAAATATTTTGAATTTTGAAACTATCAGTAAAATAAAAATTATTAAGATTCACAAAAAAATATCCCTCTCAGGATATTTTCTTGAGAGAGATACTTTACTTTTTATTTATAATAAATTATTTTCTTTTTGATTTGAAAAGTGCTACTGCTGATGCTGCAAGTGTTGCTACAACGCCTGTAAGTCCTGCTACACCTGTTTGAACGTTGTTAGCTTTGTTGTTTACAACTTTTGATGGTTGTGTTTTTTTCTTGTTTTCTGGTTTTTTACCTTCTTCTGGTTTCTTTCCTTCTTCTGGTTTTTTACCTTCCTCAGGTTTTTTACCTTCTTCTGGCTTTTTACCTTCTTCTGGTTTTTTACCTTCCTCAGGTTTTTTACCTTCTTCTGGCTTTTTGCCTTCTTCTGGTTTCTTTCCTTCTTCTTTGTAGAATAATCTGAAGTAATATCTTCCATCTGCTCCTTGTGTTATTGTGTATGACTTATTTACTGGATCATTTTCTAATGCTTTTTCAGCTGCTATTCTAGCTTCTCTTTCTGTATCAAATCCATTTTTTGTTTCTTCTGGTTTTTCACCTGGTTTTTCTGGATCTTCTTCACCTGGTTTTTCTGCGTGAGCTTTCAAGATTTCATTTTTCAATGCTTCTACGCCTTCAATTGTTTTTGCTTTGTTGATTAAATTGAAATAGAAGTCACTTGTTATTCCAGCTGCTTTTAATTCTTCTATTGCGTCTTTTTTAGCATTGATTAGTAGCCATTCGTCTATTGTTACTTTTGGTTTCTTATCGTCTTCTGGTTTTTCTGGGTCTTTTTCGCCTGGCTTTTCTGGATCTTTTTCGCCTGGTTTTTCACCTTTTTCTTTTTCTTCTTGTAATTTTAGCCATTCATCAATTGTCAATCTTCTTGTTTTTGCGTTTTCTTTTTCATTCCAATCGTCAATTGTTGTTAGGTTTTCTTTTGCCCATTCGATTCCAGCTTCTTTTGCTTGTTCTACATCATAAACTGTTGTAGCTTCATTAACTCTTTTAACGTACTCATTTTTCTCGTTACCAAGTCCTGCTGCTTTAAGTTCAGCTAATGCTTTTGCTTTTGCATCTGCTAATGGTTTTTTTGCTGCATCTTCTTCTGCTTTTTTATCTGCTTCTTCTTTATTGTATTGATCTATTGTTTTTAGACTTTTATTTTTTCTTAAATCTTCTTTTACTTTTTCAATATCATATAGGCTTGTAGCATCGTTTATAGCTTTATCATATAAACCTAATTGATAACCTTCTTTTTTTAGTTCAGCTTTAGCAGCTAATTTTGCTTTTCCTAAATCTGTTTTAGCTAGTTCTTCATCATTTTTCTTCTTTTCAGCTAAGATTTCTTTAGTTTTTTGTTCAATATTATAAACATTATTTGGATAAGCAAGAACATCTTTTTGTGCTTCGAATGGTACTCCTGCGTCATCTAATTGTTTTTTAGCTTTAGCTTGTGCTTCACTGATTTTTTGTGCATCTGTTTTTCCAGGTGCATCATTTGTTTTATCAGTCATAGTTGTTGTATTTGGTGTAGCTGTTTCTTCAGCTTTTGTTAAGTTAGGTGCAAGTACACCAACTGATAGTGCTAGGGCTACAACTGAACCCATTACAAGTTTTTTATTATTTTTCATAATTCACTCCTTAATATTATTATTTGTATGTCACCATTATATATATATATATAAAGTCAAGTAAAAATATTTAAAATATAAGAATTTTATTAAGAAATAAAATAATTAGATATTTTGAATTTAAAAATTTTAAAATTATTAAAAATTTGCAAAAAAATAAGCAAATAGATATCTATTTGCTTACTTATTTTATATTCCTCTGCTAGCTCCGCCGCCACCAGATGAGCCTCCTCCACCAGAGAAACCTCCTCCAGAAAATCCTCCAGAGCTTCCAGAAAATCCTCCAAAAGATCCTCCTGAAAATCCTCCGAAGCCACCGCCGAAGCCTCCATATCCTCCGTTTCTAAAGCCTCCTCGCCTTGCGAAAAATCTTGAGAATATCATAAAAATTATAAATATTATTATTAATGTTCTTAAATCTATTTCGTCGTCTTCATCTTCTCTTAGCCTATCAGCATATTCGTCATAATCGCCAGTCAATTCTACTTGGTATTCTTCTGCAATTTGTGAAACAATTGCATTGAATCCTTCTGTAATTCCTTTGGAAAAATCTCCATCTCTCATATAATCTAGCATATATTCATCGATTATTCTTCCAACTTTACCATCGTTTAATCTTCCCTCTATTCCATAGCCTGTGATAATAGAAATATCTTTTTTATCTTGGCCTTTTCTTTGGGAAATTAAAATCAAAACTCCATTATTTTTTTCTTTATCTCCAATTTTCCATTTATTTAAAAGATCTGTTCCAACTTGCATTGGCTGATCTTCTACATCTTTTAGGGAAACATAAATTACTTGAGCTCCTGTTTTTTGTTCAAGTTCTTTGTTTACTTTTGTAAGATGGTCTTTGGTTTCTTGGTTTATTAAATTGAGTTCGTCATAGTAATAAGTATTTGGCGATTGTGGCAAATCATCTGCAAAAGATTTTTGAGGTAGAAAAAGAAGAATAAAGGCAAATAAAATAGTTACTATTATATTCTTTCTTTTTCTCATAATCTACCTAGCTACCGAAATTCACTTTTGGGGCATCTTGGGCTGATGCGTCGGCTTCAAAATATTCTGCCTTATCAAATCCCATCATTTTTGCAAAAATACTTGTTGGAAATGATTTGACTTTTGTATTGTATGCTTTTACTTCTGAGTTATAATTTTTTCTTTCTACTGAAATTCTATTTTCTGTTCCAGCAAGCTCATCCATTAGTTGGGTAAATTGCTTATCAGCCTTTAAATCTGGATAGGCCTCAGCAACTACATTGATACTTCTAATCGCTTGGGACATTTGTTCATTTGCCTCTGCTAATTCTTTTGGGCCTTTTGCATTTTTTATTCCTGATCTTGCATTTGTTACTTCTGTTAGGGTATCTTTTTCGTGTTTTGAATATCCTTTTACAGTATTTACAAGGTTTGGTATCAAATCTGCTCTTCTTTGAACAACATTTTGAACTTGTGCATATGATTCGTCAAGTTGTTCTTTTTGTTTTACAAGTCCATTGTATGATGGAATCAAAAATATTACTGCTAAAGCAATGATTGCAATTATTGCAATAACAACTCCACCAAGTACCTTTCTTTTTTTATTTATTTCCATTTAATCCTCCTAAATTGATTTCTATTTTAATTATACCCATCTAAGAGGATTACTTTTCCATTTTCTAAAGATTTTTTAATATCAATTGTTCTTTGATTTGATGAGCCTTTAAATTTCAATCTCAAATCTTTTAATTCTTCAATAAAAAGTCCATCGACCAATACATCGCACATAGACAAAAGTTTTTTTGCATTTTCAATATTTACCAAAATTTCATATAAAAATCCCGAAAAAATCCAAATCGACTTGTCTGATTCTTCCCTAATTTTTTTTACAATTTGAATCAAATCTTCTGTCGATTCGAAAGGTTCTCCTCCCAAAATAGTAAGACCTTCTATCTCATCTTTTTTTAAATAGGAAATTATCTCTTGAGTTTGTTCATCTGTCCACAAATTTCCAAAATTTGGGTTCATATATTCTTTATTAAAACAATTTTTGCAATTTGCATGACAGCCTGTGACAAAAAATGAAGTCCTAATCCCAGGCCCATTTGCCACATCATATTTTCTAATTTGCCCGTATCTCATAAATCCTCCATAAAAAAAGTCTACTACCGTAGACTTTTTATTATATATGCAAAACTCTTGCTTTTATTTCTTTTGTTCTTCCTTCGTTCCAGAAATTTTCTCCCAAATATCCGCAAGTTCTTCTTACGACTGTTAGTTTTGCCCTGTCTTTATTGCCACATTGTGGACAATACCATTCGTTATCTTCATCTAAAAGCATTTCTCCATCATAACCGCATTCTGCACAATAATCTGATTTTGTATTAAATTCTGCGTATTGGATATGGTTATAAATATATTCAACGATTGTTCCAAGAGCCTTTAAATTGTTTGCCATATTTGGAATTTCTACATAGGAAATACATCCTCCTGATGATAGGTCTTGAAATTCTGATTCAAAATCAAATTTTTCAAAAGCTGATATATTTTCTCTTACATCAACATGGAAAGAATTTGTGTAATAACCCTTGTCGGTTACATCTTTAATATCTCCAAATCTTTTTCTATCGATTGAGGCAAACCTATTTGTAAGATTTTCTGCTGGAGTTCCATAAACTGCAAATTGAAGTCCTGTTTCTTTTATCCATTCTTGTTTTTTCTTATTTAATAAGTCCATTATTTTAAGGGCGAATTCTTTTCCCTCTTTACTTGTATGACTTACTCCTTTTACAAGTTTACATGCTTCATATATTCCAATGTATCCAATGGTAACTGTTGCGTAAGCATTTTTTAAAAGTGGTTCTATTCTTTGATGAGGTTTAAGTCTTGCTATTGCTCCGTGTTGGAAATGAATTGGAGATGAATCGCTTGTTACATTTTTTAAATGTTCATATCTTAAAATTCCAACTCTTTTTACAAGATCCATTCTCTTATTTAAAATTTCAAAGAATTTTTCTTCATCATTTTTTGCAAGAATTCCAATTTGTGGGAGATTGATTGTGCAAACTCCAATATTAAATCTGCCATCAAATTTATAATTTCCATTTTCATCCTTGTATGGTGGCAAAAATGCCCTGCATCCCATTGGAGAAAATACATTTCCTTCGTAATTTTCTCTCATTTTTTTGGCTGAAATATAATCAGGATACATTCTTTTTGCTGTACATTTTATAGATAATTCTGTTAAGTAGTAATATTTGCTTTCTTTTTTTATATTATTTTCATCCAAAACATAGATTAATTTTGGAAAAGCTGGTGTTACATAAACTCCTGCTTCGTTTTTTATTCCTTGTAATCTTTGTTTTAAAATTTCTTCAATTATTCTTACAGTTTGGTCCAAGTATGGATCATTTTCGTCTGTGTGCATGAACAAGGTAACAAAAGGTGCTTGGCCGTTTGATGTCATAAGAGTATTGATTTGGTATTGGATAGTTTGAATTCCAGATTCCAAATCTCTTTGAGTTAATTTTTTAGCCATTGCCTTTATCTCATCATCATTTGATAAAATTTCTTTTGCTAACTTATAATTTTTATTATAGGAAACTTCCAAATATTTTGAAAGACATGAAATATTTATTGATTGACCACCATATTGATTTGAGGCGATTTGGGCAATAATTTGAGTCATAACATTACAAGCTACTTGAAAAGATTTGGGCGTTTCAATTGTCTTTCCATTTATAACTGTTCCGTTATCTAACATATCTTTCATATTTACCAAACAGCAATTAAAAATTGGTTGAATCAAATAATCAAGATCGTGAATATGTATTGCTCCATCTTCGTGAGCTTCTACAAGGTCTGCGTCAATTAATTTTCTTTTTGCCAAATCTTTTGACACTTCTCCTGCTATCAAATCTCTTTGAGTTGATGCAATCAATGGATTTTTATTGGAATTTTCATCCATTACATCAATATTTGTTCTTTCAAGTAGACCTATTATATCATCATCTGTTGTATTTGCTTCTCTTTTATAAGCATGGACTGACCTGTAAGCTTCGTATGATTTTGCTGTTGCAGGATTTTTTTTATCGATTAATTTATAATAAACTTGATCTTCGATTTGATAAATTGAAATTTCTCTTTTATTTTCTGCTCTTTTTTCAATTTCATCTGCAATTTCTTCTGCTTGATTTTCTATATAAACACCATTTGGAGAATTCATAGCTTTTTCTATAGCTATTTTTATTTTTTCTTTGTCAAAATCCACCTTTTGACCATTTCTTTTAACAACTTTAACCATTTTGCACTCCTTTTTTAATACTCTTATAGTATACCATATATAGATATATTAAAACAAGAGCCACAATATCTTGTGTGTTTTAGGTTTTTTTGCCTGCATATTTTTTTCAATTATTTGGGCTTTAAAATACTTCGTTGAATAAATATAATTGAAAATTTTATTTAAAAAAAATATTTTTTCTGGTAATTTAAACAAAATAAAAAGAGAAAATCTCAAAAAGAAATTTTCTCTTTTTATATTTATTCTTAATTTTTAACTTGATATTCTAATTCATTATTTTTATCTAAATCTATTATGACATGATCGCCTTCCATTACATTTCCTTCAATAATTTTTCTTCCTAGATTTGTTTCAATATTTGCTTGCAAGAATCTTTTAATTGGTCTTGCACCATATTCTACGTCGTAGGATTTATCTAAAATATATTCGTGAGCCTTCTTGCTAAGTTCAATTGTAATTTCACGACTTTCAAGTCTTTTTGAAATATCTGCAATTTGTAGATCAATAATTTTATATATTTGATCTGATGTTAATGGTTTAAACATAACAATATCATCAATTCTGTTTAAAAATTCTGGTTTAAAAGAATTTCTTAAAGATGAATCGACAAGTTTTCTATTTTCTTCATCAATACTTCCATCTTCTTTTAGTCCATCTATCAAATAAGTTGAACCAATATTTGAAGTCATAATTATAATTGTATTTTTAAAATTAACAGTTCTTCCTTGACTATCTGTAAGTCTTCCGTCATCCAAAACTTGTAGTAAAATATTAAAAACATCTGGATGAGCTTTTTCAATTTCATCAAACAAAATTACTGAATAAGGATTTCTTCTTACAGCTTCTGTCAATTGACCGCCTTCTTCGTAGCCAACATAACCTGGAGCTGCACCGATTAATCTTGACACAGAATATTTTTCCATATATTCTGACATATCAATCCTAATCATATTTTTTTCGCTATCAAACATAGCTTCTGCAAGTGATTTTGCAAGCTCTGTTTTACCAACTCCTGTTGGTCCAAGGAAAATAAATGAACCGATTGGTTTATTTATATCTTTTAGTCCAGATCTTGCCCTGATAATTGCATCTGATACACTATCAACGGCTTCATCTTGTCCAATAACTCTTTCGTGCAACTTGTCTGAAAGTCCCAAAATTTTACTTCTTTCACTTTCTACAAGTTTATTTACTGGAATATTTGTCCAATTTGAAACTACATCTGCTATGTCTTCATCTGTCACTTCTTCTTTTATAGAAGAATTATCTTTTTGGTCTTTTTCCTTTTCTTTTAATTTATTTTCAAGTTCTGTAAGTTTTCCATATTTAAGCTCAGATAATTTTTCAAAATCGTAATTTCTCTCAGCTTTTTCGATTTCAACTTTTACCTTGTCAATTTCTTCTTTTATATCTTTTACAGAATTTATTGAATCTTTTTGGCTTTTCCACTTATTAAAATCAGCTTTGTATCTTTCATTAGCATCTGCCAATTCTTTTTCTAATGTTTCTAATCTTTTCTTACTCTTTTCGTCATCTTCTTTTTTTAACGCTGCAATTTCAATTTGGACTTGTAAAATTCTTCTTTTTTCTTCATCCAAATATTCTGGCATTGTATCAATTTCAGTTCTTACAGTTGCGCAAGCTTCGTCCATCAAATCTATTGCCTTATCTGGCAAAAATCTATCAGTTATATATCTATTTGATAGCTCAGCTGCTGCAATTACTGCTTGATCTTGAATTCTTATTCCATGATAAATTTCATATTTATCTTTGATTCCCCTTAAAATTGAAATTGTATCTTCTACACTTGGCTCATCTACCAAAACTTTTTGGAATCTTCTTTCAAGTGCTCCATCTTTTTCAATATTTTCTCTGTATTCATTTAAAGTTGTTGCACCAATTACTTTTATCTCTCCACGCGCAAGCATTGGTTTCATTATATTTGAAGCATCCATTGATCCTTCTGTTTTACCAGCTCCAACAATTGTGTGAAGCTCGTCAATAAACATAATTATTTGTCCATCAGATTTTTTTACTTCATCAATTACTGATTTCAATCTTTCTTCAAATTGTCCCCTGTATTTTGCACCTGCAACTAAGCTTGCCATATCAAGAGCAAAAATTGTTCTTCCTTGAAGTGGTTCTGGTACATCTTTATTTACAATTCTTTGAGCAAGACCTTCGACGATTGCAGTTTTACCAACACCAGGTTTACCAATCAAAACAGGATTATTTTTCTTTCTTCTTGAAAGAATTCTTTGGCAATTTCTAATTTCACTATCACGTCCAATAACTGGATCGATTTTTCCTTCTCTTGCTTCTTTGGTCAAATTTCTACCATATTTTTCCAAAGGATTGTTTGTTTCTTCTGGATTATCGTTAGTAATTTTTTGACCTTTTCTGACCTTTTTAAGCTCATTTGAGAAATTTTTAGCGCTTAAACCAATCTCCTTAAAATAATCGCTTAATTCGGTATTTTCATTCAAAATAGTTAAGAAAATGTGTTCTGTTGAGATAAAAGAATCTCCCATTTTCTTTGCACAATCTTCACTTTTTAATAAAACTCTTTGAAAAATTGTATTTGGATAAATATTTGCTGAACCTGATTGGCTTGGCAAATTTTCCATTTTTTCTTCCATCTTGTTAAGTACTTTTTTGTACAAGTCCATATTAGACAAAACTTGGCTTACGAAAGAATCTGAATCTTCTATCAAAGCGTAAGCTAGGTGGATAATGCCAACTTCTGGGTTGGCATTTTTGATTGCTAATTGACTTGCTTCATTAATAGCTTCTGTTGATTTTTGAGTAAATTTGTTAAAATCCATAATCATATCCCCCTAATTTATTTCCTTTAATTTTTTATATAGGTCAATTTGATCTTCACTTAAATTTTTTGGATTGTCGATAAGAATTTCTATATAAAGATCTCCAATTTTTCCTTTTAAATCCTTATAGCCCTTACCTTTAATCCTAATTTTGTTTCCAGCTTCAATTTTTTCTGGAATATTTATTTTAAATTTTCCATTTGGACTGTCGACAGTAATTTTTTCGCCAAAAAAGGCATCCCAAGGAGAAATTCTTTCCTTTTTAATAATATCTAGACCATCAAGCCTGTAAGTTGAATCTTCCTCAATCTCTACTGTCACATAAATATCAGCATTCAAATTATATTTTGAACCATCAATTTTTAATTTTTTGCCACTTGTCATTCCACTTGGAACATTTATATTTATTTCTTTAATAGAATTTGTTTCTTTATCTTTAATTTTTAGCGTTCTAGATACGCCACTCATTGCTTCATCTAGTGATATATTAACCTTGGCTTTAATTTTTGATTTTTTATTTTTGGTAAAACCATTTTTAAAGCTTGAACCGAATCCTCCAAAATTTGTTGAAGAAGTTCTTGAAGATGATCTTCCTCCACCAAACAAAGTTTCAAAAAAATCTGAAAATCCAGAGGAGCCTCCTGTACTACTTGTGTAGGTATAAGATCCATTTCCAGCTCCAAAATTTGAAAATATATCTGAAAAACCATATTGAGATGGGTCAAAATTTTGACCTTGACTAAAGTTTCCACTTTGTCCAAACATATCGTATTGTTTTCTCTTATTTTCATCAGACAAAACTTCGTAAGCTTCATTTATTTTCGCAAATTTTTTGCTGGCTTCTTTATCATCAGGATGAAGGTCAGGGTGGTATTTTTTTGCAAGCTTTCTATAAGCTTTCTTAATTTCTTCAGCATTTGCTTTTTTATCTACACCTAATATTTCGTAATAATCTTGATATTTCATAAAACCTCCATCATTTTCTGACCATCTTTGACCTTAATCTTACTATACTAAGTTTTGATTTGATTTCAAGAATAATAAAAAGTATTTTTTTTAGAACGATTAAATTTTTGAAAAATATTTTTGTCAATAAAAAAATCTTTAAAAAAAGAGATAGAATTTTCATCCTATCTCCAAAAATTTTTGTTATTTTAAAATAATTATTTATTTATTTTTTGTTTTTTTCCTATTACAAAAATCCCTAAACTTGAAATAAGTATTAATATTACACTTATAAAAGCAATTGAATTAACTCCTGTTTTTGGAGAATTTTTTGCTTTTGTTTTTGAATTATTGTTTGTATTAATTTTTATTTCATTCTTTTTCCATTGAGCTACAAAAGTATGATCTTTTTCTACTTTATATTTATCTCCTGGTTTGTAGTTTGAACCTTTCCAATACAAAAATGTATAACCTTTTTTGCTAGGTGCTTGTGGAAGTGTGATATAATCGCCTTTTTTAATTTTCATAACTTTTGCTTTTGTATCGCCATTCCAATTTCCTCCGTTAGGATCTATTGTAATTGTAAATTCTTCAGTAACAACAGGAGGTATTTTTGCAATCCATTTAGCATAAACTGTCATATCTTTTGTAAGTTTTACTTGGGTAATTTTTTCTTTTAATTCTTTATCCTTATACCAGCCATCAAAGATATAACCTTCTTTTTTTGGCAAATATTGATTTAAATCAATTATTGAATTTTCTTCTTTTGTTATTGGTTTTATTTCTTCTGCTTTATCAGTATCAAATGTTAAGGTAAAATAATTTACAGGTTTTGGTGGTTGTTCTTTTTTTGTCCACTTAGCATAAACCGATGTATCTTTTTCAATTTTTATTTGACTAGCCTTATTAGTAAGTTCTTCATCTAAATACCAACCATCAAAAATATATCCCTCTTTTTCTGATACATATTTTTCTAAATCAACTACTTTTCCTTCTTGGAATTTAATTGTATCTAGAGCTGAACCTCCATTTGTAATAAAATTCAAAGCAAACATTTTAACAGGTGGTAGTTGAGTTGCTTTCCACTTAGCATAGACTGTCATATCTTCACTAAGTTTTACTTGAGTGATTTTTTCTTTTAATTCTTTATCCTTATACCAGCCGTCAAATGTAAAACCGTCTTTCGTAGGTTTATATTGGTCAAGTTCAATTGTACTATCCTGTGTTTTTGCAACTGAATTAATTGTACTTCCGCCGTTAGTTTCAAATTTTAAAGTTTTAAATTCAGGAGTTACAGTTAATGTTGGCATATCAAATAATGCTTCTTTTTTATCCGCCTTATACTTTAAAGCTGAACCAATAGCCCCCAATTTGATTTTTTCTTTTGTCAATCCTTCAAAATCATATCCATCTTTTGGCGAAAAATTGATTTTTAGCCTATACTGAATATCTTTTTGCAACTTTCCCTTAACTTGTACAAATTCATCTTTGTCCTTATCGTATACCAAAATTTCATAATTTGTTGGTCTTACTCCATCAGTTTGACAATTAACTTGGATAGAATTTGAATCTTTACCTATTGCATAATTGTAAATTGTAAATGAAATTTCAGTTACATGCTTAATTTGTCCATCATTTTTGTCATTTTCAGGCGCCGCTTTTACACTTGTAGATAATATTGTTGGCAATAACAATGCAAAAGCTAATAAAAGACTAAAAAAACGTCCCTTCCAATTAGTTTTTTTCATAAAAAACCTCCTTAAAAAAATTTTTCAATAATACTTATCTAAAAACTCAGATTGTTTTAGTTGAATAATTAGATATATTATTAAAAATATTCTATCATCTTTTTTCGAAAAAGAAAATAGAAAAATATCATTTTAATTATAAGCTTATTTTTAATTTTTAAAAATAACATAAAAATATTTCTAGATTTTAAAATAAAAATCTTCTTATAAAAAAAGTACCATTCCTAAGTCTTTATAAGAATTTAGAATGGTACTTCTTAAAATTTTATTTTGATATTTTTTGTAAAACTATAGATTTATAAGGTCTAAATTTTAAATTTGCTTTTAAATTATTTTCTACATTAATATATAAGGAATTTTTATTTTGTTTAATCCATAGTTTTGTTTCAGAAAATCCGCCGCAAGCCATATCTTTTAAAATGCTTATTGAATTATCTAATTCATAAATAAATTTACACACTTATTTATAATCTAATAATCAAAAATTATAACAACTCCATGTTCAAGCGAAAATTCTGCTGCTTGCCACAAAATGGAAAAGGCAAATTTTGCTAAAGACTCAGTATTATAAATTTGCTTTTCATAAACTTTTTCTAATCCATTTTCTTTGCTATAAATTTTATCGATAGGATAGCCTTCTGTTTTGCTCCATGATATTATAGTATCTCTATCAGCCTTCCATTCAAAAGAATTATATACATTCAATTCATCAAGAAGCAAACGGCTTGTTGCTAAAACACTTTTTTCTGAATTTGGCAAATAATAATCAAACATTATGTCCCTATCAATAGGTAGCCACCAACCATTTCCATCAAATAAGGATAGGCGAAAATCTTTTGTTTGAAGAAATTCTGATACAATAGGATCTTTATAAATATCAATATTTTTTTCCATTGTTTTTGGCAAGTCTTTGTGAGTATATTTTGAAGCAATGTAAATTAATAATGCGTTTAAGGCATCCCAATCTGGCTTGTCTGTATAATAAGGAGTAGTATCGTAATCCTCATTCCATATCGATTTAGAATTTATTTCTAAACCTTTTTCAATAGCTTCTTTCCATTCAAGAACAATTTCTTTAGTTTCTTCTAAAGAAAGCTCTTCGTCATCTTCTCCATTTTCATCTTGAACTCTTATAGTTTCATATTTCAATCCATTATCTTCAGCAAATTGTTGAATAACAGTTTTCCAATTATTCATATAATATCGAATTAAAGTCCCAGCATATACATCAAGTCCCATTGTAAATACTTCCTTTCAAATATATTTTTTATTTACAGCTTTTCTATCAGTTTCCTATCTAAAATATAGGTTATTCTTCTATTTACTCATCCACAGATTCATACAATTTATCTATTTTTTCTTTAATCAAAGATTTATCAATAGAACTATCAGAAAAATAAAATAATTCTGTTTCTCCAATTTGATTTTTTTCAAGATAACATTGAATAACACCTAGGGCTGGCAATGTGTAATAATTAACAACTCCTGTTGAAAATTCTTGATTGTCTGGATATATAAGTTTTGGAATTTTTGCTATATTTAAAACTTCAATAATCATTTGACTTATCTTATCTATTGTTATTTTGTTATTCTCATCATAAATTATTTCTATAGCCATAACGCTTTCATCATATATAAATTTTTGACCGTATTTATCTTCTATAATTTGTTTTGCTTTATCAAAAAAATCTTCTTTTTTCAAAATCGTAGCAAGGTATTCATCATTGCAGGCAAAGTGATATATATTATCATATATCAAATCCCTAACCTTAAACTTTATACCCTTATCATCTTCAAACATTCCCTCATTTTTTTGTCTATCAAATGATTTGACAACTTTAAAATTATGTTCTGGATAAGCTTTATTCAAACACATAAGAATTCTTTGGTCAGTATCTTTTCCTGACAAAGGATTATCTTCATCTCTTTTTAGACCACAGCCACTAAATAGAGATATTAATATAACAGTTACCAATCCTAGTATAATTTTTTTCATATTTTATCCTTATTTTTTATCGTTAATCCAAAATTTCAAAATATTATTTTTGTAAAATCATTATTGGTTTAAAATCAATTTTCCTTTAGTCATTTCTTTTTAAAATAGATACAGAGTTTATAGCTATAGACAATATAACTAGAACCCATAATGCTTTGCTCATTGTAGGCATAATGTCCATAAGAGATGCCCAGTCTTCTTTGATTACACGACTAGCTCCATCAAAATATAATGCGCATACTGTTAAAGCTGTTAAAGACAAACTCAAAAATCTATATCCTTGTGCATTTTTATTTTTTATTGTTGCAATCACATTTAATACTGCAAATATTATGGCACCTATTCCAAAAATTAACCACATAACCTTCTCCTTAACTTTCTATTTTTTTCTTCTCATTGGCATATTTACTTCCACACCCTATTCAAAAAAGCATAGAGCCAATTATCCGTACATACTCATTTTTTCTTGTTTTTGAAAATTTTTAGATATTTTTAAACCTATTAGTAAGTTTTATAAGCTACTTTTTTTTATATTTATCTGTCCTTCTGTTTAAATTAGTTGTAGCCACGTTCTTATCTCTTTTGATTCATTATATTATTAAATTCGCGCATAGTAAATAGAATGTCATTATATCAGTATGAAAATAAGGCTTTGCTTTTAATTAATTTTTTCTAAAACTTTGTTAAATTCATTAACTGAAGGCAATTTTCTAATATTTTTATTTAAAGCCCAAAAGATAGCTACTAAAAATATAATAAAAGATCCAATAAATATAGCCTTTGAACTTGAAAAATATTCTCCAAGATAGCCTCCTAATAAGGCTCCTAATGGTGCCATAAAAGTAGAAATTCCTACCATAGCTCCCATAGCAGAGCCGATTTTTTCATTTGGAACTATTATTTGAACCATAGTTTGAGCATAAACATTTACGACTCCTACAACAAACCAACCAAGCCCATACAAAACTACTCCTACTTTTATATTATTTTGAAAATTAGAAAAAAGTATCCAAGCTAAAGCTACAATCATCATTCCATAAATATATAATTTTCCAAGAGAAATTTCTTTTAGTTTTGGAAATCCTGCAAATAAAGACCCAAGTAAAAGACCTGCTCCCATTCCTGCAAGCATTAAACTATAAAATATTTCATTTTTTGCAAAAGCAGGTAAAACCGCACTTATTGATGTAGCAGAAAAGTTAATAAAAACTATTCCAAAAACTAGGGCAAAAATTCTTGAATCTTTAAACAAATTTAGTCCATCTTTAAGAGATTTGAAGTGATTTTTTATTAGATTTTCTTTTGATTTTTCTTCTCTTTTTTGGAAATAGCTAAGTTTTTTTGATAAAAAACAAAATAAAATCCCGGTCAAAATAAAACTTATGGAATCAGCAAAAAAAGCTGTCATAAAACCACACAGTGAAATTATAACACCTGCAAAAGTATCAAAAATTGCATTTGATCCTTGATAAGCCATAGTCATCAAAGAATTTCCTGTAACAAGTTCTTTTTCAGATAAAATTTTTGGAAGTAGAGATATTTGACCTGGATAAACAAGTTGATTAATCAATGAAATTATTGGCATTATTACCATAATATGATAGACATTTAATTTCCCAAATTTATACAAAAATGGAATAATTAAAATCAAAATTGCTTGAAAAAATTGAGATAAAATCAAAAACTTTTTCATATTAATTTTATCCAAAATTGGGCTTAATAGTAATTGAACAATCGCCGTTGATGAGGTAAGAAAAAGAGTAAGGCCCGAATAAATTGTAGACCCACTCATTTTGTAAACTAGAAGAGTTGATGCAATCGCATATAGGCTATCTCCAAAATTTGTTATTAGTCGCCCCAAGAGCAGGACATAAAAATCTTTATTTTTAATCATTTTTAACATTCTCCTTATATTTAACGTTTTGATTTATTTGACAGTTGTGTATTTTTTTACCAGTAAGGATTAACTTACTGGTTTTAAGATAATTTATAAATTTGTACTTGAAAACTTTCTTGTGTATCTTCATCTTCACTATATTTTTTTATTAAATCATTTAATTCATTTTCAAATGATTCATAAGATTTTCCAGAAATTTTAAAAGAAAATACCTTCTCTTCTAAATTTTTATTAAATATTTCACTATTAGGAATAAAAGCCTTGGCCACTGGCAAAAAATATTTTTGAGTTATTCCATTAATAAGTTCCGTATCAACTACTTCTATAATATTATTTTGTTCTAAAATTTTTAAGTGATAGTGAATTTTTGACCTACTAACCCCAAGAGCATCTGATAAATCTTGGGCATTTTTTGAACTTGTTCCTAAAGTCATAATTATTTTAAGCCTTAAAGGATCGCTTACAATATTAATTTCTTCTAATGAATTTAAAACATGAACTTCTTTCAAAATACACCTCCATAACTTATTTTCTTTATTGTAACTTAAATTTACTATACTGTCAAATAATTTTGAACGTTAAATATTATCATCAAAAATAACCCTTTGATTCCTAAAATCCAAGAGTTATTTCCAAATTCCTATTAAATTTTTAAATAATTTATTAGTAGATAAATATTCAGATAGAGTCCATAATATTAAGTAAATTATCTTAGTACAATATTCAGTATTTAGTTTTCTTTTCCCACCCATAGGTACAGTATTTTTTTATTCTATATTCTTCTTTCTATATTTTATTGGTGAATTAGCTTTAGTTTTGGTTTTTTTGATATTTTATAGCTTAATATTTCACTGTTATATATAAGTATGTGTTTAAATATAATTTCTTTATCTTTTCTTTTAATTGTTCTTCATTTAATAAATTAACTTCTTCAATAGTTAATTTTGCTGATGAATATAATTTGTTATTTTTGTTTTCTTTTAGATTTTAGTGCTTTAATTCCCTTTTTAAAGTCATTGATCCATCTTCTTATTAAATTTTTATTAGGTATATAATATTTATATGAGTTTCTAGATTCTTAATATTTTTTTACTACTTTCATTTTAAATTCTGTGCTATATTTTGCCATAAAAACCGACCTTCTCAAGTTAGTTTTTAGGTCTAACTTTTATTGTGGGACAGCTCATAACTACATCCTTTTTTCTTTTATATTTTCCATTATATATCTTTATTTTGTATATTAGTAAGAACAGTAAGTGCATATTAACTTAAGAAAAAATTGACATAGCACTTGCTTTTTGAATTGTACCCATAAAACTGTACACAATATTTAATCATTTACAGACTCGACTTTCTTTTACAATTTAAAAATCTCATCTGCCACTTCATTTAAAAATTCTATATCATGGGATACAATAAAAATTATTTTATCTTTATTTCTATATTTTTTAATCAGTTCAGATATTTTTATCATATTAGCATAATCCATGCCACTAGTTGGCTCATCATAGTAAACAAAAGTAGAGTCTTTACACATTATGGACGCTATTGCAAGTCTTTGCTTTTGTCCTCCTGATAAGCTCATTGGGTGTCTTTCAATAAATTCGTCCAGGCCTAAATCTTTTAAGATGCTTTTCGCCTTTTCTTCATCAAAATTCTTTACTCCTAGACTAAGTTCTTTGAATACTTCATCTGTGAATAATTGATGATTTACGTCTTGCATAACAAGTGAAGAGTTTTTGAGTCTTCCTTTTTTAGATAGCTTCTCTCCTTTAAAATAAATTTCTTCTTTCGATTTTTTCTCAAGACCTATTAAACATCTTAAGAGCGTTGATTTTCCTAGTCCGTTGTATCCTATTATGCCATAAATATTTCCAAGCTTAAATGAGATGTCTTTTATACTCAAGCACTCATCATCAGTAAATTTGTAGCTAAGCTCTTTTATCTGATACTCTCCACCATCTTTTAAATATGGAACTTCTAACTTACTAAGCTTTTTGCCCCTTAGACCTAAGTTCTTTAATTGTCTTGTATCTAACTCTAGAAATTCACTTCTACTATAAGCTTCTTTAAGCTTTCCTTTATCTATTAAAAATACATAGTCAATTATGTCCATCAAGTAATAAATTCTATGCTCTGCTATAATTATGCTTATGCCCTTGTTTTTTAGTATTTTAAGCATATTTGTCAAGACGTCTATGCTTTTAATATCTAAATTCGATGAGGGTTCATCCATGACAATTATTTTCGTACCAGCTATATAACAAGCTGCGATACATAGGATTTGCTTTTCTCCTCCTGAAAGTCTAAATATATCTCTATCAAGAAGATTTTTTATTGGAAAAATTTCAAGCATTTCATTCAATCGCTTGTCCATTTCTTCCCTTGTAAGACCTATATTTTCCAAATAAAATAATAACTCTAATGTCGTATTAACATTAAAGAAATATGTCTTAGGATTTTGAAAAACAGTTGAGACAATCATTGAGATTTGATAAAGCTCCAACTCTTTTATATTTTTACCAGCAATAATTATTTCGCCCTTTGTCTCTGCATTATCATATCTTACAGCTAATCCATTGATTGAGTTTATTAAAGATGACTTACCGCTTCCGCTTTTTCCTGTAAATAGCACGCACTCTCCCTCTGCTATGGATAGTGATATATCATCTAATATATGCTCTTTGCCATAATCAAGACTTAAATTTTTTATTTTTACCATATTAAGCCTCCCACAATAAGTCCAGCAACTGCTAAAACATAAACAAAATCAATTAGCTGTATCTTTACACGGATATATCTGGTCTTGGCAATTGGATTTTCTATTGCCTTTGTTTCTGCCGCTTTTGCAATGTCATCTGCTATGTTCGAAGATATAATTAGTAGTGGCACTGAAACATATTCAAGATATTTGATTGGATTTTTAAAATTTATCCCCCTTACTCTCATAGCCATTTTGATGTTTTTCTTCTCCTCTTTAAAAGATGGGAAAAATCTAAACATAACTGCAATAGGTATGGAAAGATTTTTTGAAATTTTAAGCTTATCCATCGATGAAATTATTGTACCTACATCAGAGGTCTTTATCATTAAGCTTGCTGCCATAAATGGCAATAAAAACATTCTAAAGACAATAGGTATACTTAAAAACATTTTAAGTATTGGGTTTAATGTAGATAGAGTCATAAAATTAGGCAAAGAATATAGCACTAAACATAAAACTATCCATTTAAAAAGTGTTTTTTTGTACCCATTCAAATAAAACAATATTAAAAATATACAAATAATCGCAAATTCAAAACAGATATTTATTCCATTCATTACTGTTAACCCTGTAAGGAATACTACTAATATTTTACTGATTGGATTTGGATTAAAGGGAGCATTTGAAGAAAAAGTAGGCATTATACAATGCCTGCTTTTTCAAAGTGTTTCTTCAATAGAGCCTTGCCTATATATGCTCCAAGAATTCCTCCTAAGAAAGCACCTAAGGCTACTAAAGCCATGTGAGGATAAGTTATTAACTTTTCTAATACATCAACATAATCTTTTCCCATCATCATCAAAGACATCTCCATATATTTTTCTTTTGCTAAAAGCATTTGCATTAAAGAGCTACATATCCATGTGCTGAAGATTGCATAAGAAAGCATATTGTATTTAAATGAATTATAGTTTCCAATCTTTCTAATTAACTCTGCTATTATCATTACTATAAGCGATAGAACTAAAACTACGTAGGTATGACCAGCTGCAAACATCACAAGTGGTGATATCATACCGAAAATAAATAATGCCCATGGTTTTTGTACCTTAGTCATAAATAACATAACTACAGTTCCTGCAACTATGGCTAATACTGTCGGGTATATTAAAAACAATATCGGAATCATTCCCATCATACCAACACCAAACATCAAGGCGAAATATATTACAGCAAAAACACCGATACTTACTAAATCTTTCACTTTTAATTTTTTATTATCCATTGTAGTCCTCCTAATAAATAAATTCTTCTGCCATTTTTGTCTTTTCTATTAAATTTTTGTAAACTTTTGATTTTTGTAAAAGCTCTTCATGTTTGCCTTCGCTTTCTACTTTTCCATTTTCAAGAACTACTATCTTGTCAGCATTTTCTATGGATTTCATTCTATGTGAAATGATGACAACTGTTTTATCTTTAATCAAATTATTTAAAGACTCTTGAATTTTTTTCTCGTTGTCAACATCAAGACTTGCTGCTATCTCATCTAAGATCAATATCGGTGCATCTTTTAAGAAGGCTCTGGCTATTGATAACCTTTGTCTTTCTCCACCTGATAGCTCAGCACCGTTTTCACCGATAACTGTATCGAAACCCTTATCCATTTTTTCTATAAAATCTGTGCAGTTTGCAAGTTTTGCTGCTCTTTTTACTTCTTCATCACTTGCATCTTGCTTACCAAGTCTAATATTTTCCATGACGCTTTGATTAAAGAGAACCACATCTTGGAAAACTATTGACACCTTTTCAAAAAGAGAGTCTGTTGATATATCTTTTATATCTTTGCCATCGATTAAGATTTGTCCCTCATCATAATCATAAAGTCTTGATATAAGTTTCAAGATAGTTGTTTTGCCGCAGCCACTTGCTCCAACTAAAGCAGTGACCTCTCCCTGCTTAGCTTTAAAGCTTACACCATTTAAAACTTTTGCATCTTTCTTGTAAGTAAATTCAACATTTTTTAGATCAATATCAAATTTTTTCAAATTATAGTCATCGCCTTCTTGTAAATCTTGATTTTGAATTTCTTTTAGTCTTTCAATTTTTGGCGATAAATAAAATATCTCCATCATTCCTTCTTTAGATGCATCTAGAGAGTCTTTTATCTTCATAGCTGCTAGTAAATATCCTACAAGGTAGAGAGCACTTATCTCTTTATTAATAATTAGATTTACGCCAACAAATATTACTACAGCAAGGGAAATAAAGCTAAATATTGAAGATATTGACATAGTTAAAATATTTACTAATTCCGTCTTTAAGTGCACTTTTTCACTTTTATCCATTTTTTCATACAGTTTTTCTTTCATTTCCTCTGATAAGCCGTATGCTTTAATCTCCATTTGCATCTCTATATTTTCTTGAAAGCTTTCTGAGTTTTCTCTTAAGACGTCATAATATCTTTTTTGTCCCTTAACTGAATGTTTTTTAGATAGTGGTATGAATATAAAGCTTAATATTGTTGGAATAATTACAGCTAAACCCATCTTGACATTGCCCACTAGCATCATAATGGATATTAGTGGGAAGAAGAGTGCCATGCCGCCCACTTTTGGTATTGAATGGCTCATTGCATGTTCTATACCTTCAATATCAGACATTATTGTTTGCGATAGATCTGAAATATCATGTTTAGAAAAGTATGATAGAGGTAGTTTTGACAAATTCTCTGCTGTCCTTATTCTTAAATCCGCACTTTCTTGATATGTTGTGCTATATAATTTATCGTATTCTACAGAAAGCAAAATATACATTGCTATCAAAGTTAAAACTGAGAATACTATATAAAATACCTTGCTTTTACCCATATTTTCCAAAACTTCCTGAGCAAAAATCATTAGTAACATCGCTGGAAGCATGTTTATACAATAAATGAAAAATGAAGCCAGTGTTGCTTTACTTAAATTTCTTGATCCTTTATCTGTAAGAGCAAATCTTTTTTTATAAAACTCTTTCATTTGAAACCCTCCATTCATTCGCACTGTTAAACATCTCTTGTAGCCTCTTATACCTTGTATCTTTTGACATTAATTCTTCGTCAGAACCTCTTTCTATAATTTTGCCGCCATCCATAACAAGTATTTCATCAAGATCTTTAATTGTAGATAGCCTGTGAGCAATCATGATAACTGTTTTATCTTTCATAAGATTTTTGAAAGCTTTTTGCAATTCATACTCGTTATCCGGGTCAATAGATGCTGAGGCTTCGTCCATAATAATAATTTTGGAATCCTTTAAAATTGCTCTGGCGATTGCAATTCTCTGTTTTTCTCCGCCAGATAAATAAACTCCTTTTGAACCTATTACAGTATTTTCTCTTTCTGGGAATTTGTCTAATATTAGATCACATCCAGCTAATTTTAAAGCTCTCATAACGTCATTCCTTGTCGCATCTTTATTCGCTAAAGCAACATTGTCATAAATGCTCTTCTTAAATAATTTTGAGTCTTGAAAAACAAAGGAGATAGCTTTAATTAAGGCTTCGTCAGAATATTCAGATATTGGAATCCCACCTATCTTTATCCTTCCTTCATTAACATTGTAAAAACCTGATATTAGTTTTGCTACTGTTGATTTGCCTGATCCAGATGAACCGACTAGTGCATAGGACTTTCCTTCTTCTAATTTAAAGGATAAATTTTCAATAACAGCCTTATCATTGTAAGCAAAGCTAACATTGTCAAAGTCTATATTATAATTTTTAAAATTATTGACATTACCATGCACTAATTTGTCTTTTTGCATATCCTTGTAAAGCGCCTCTAAAGTATCTACTGCATAATTGCCTTGAGAAATGTACATAGCGTACCACATCATCCTCATAAATGAAACAAATAGAACTCCTGATAAGAATAAAATCATAATAAGCTCAAGTAAAATCACCTTGGCGCTGCCTAAGCTAGTCATAAAATAAACTATAGGAATAATTAAAATTGCAATTAAACCAAAAAATAACCATTGATACAAAACATAAGGTTTTTTACAAGATAGTGAATAATCATAAGCATACTTTGAATAATCTTTTATCGCCTTGTAAAAGCTTTTAAATGACTCCACATTTGCTCTAAATATTTTTACCACTTGCATTCCTCTAACGTATTCAACAGTTTCAGCACTTAGTTTAGATAGGGCTTCTTGGTATATCTTCATAAATTTTTGCTCGCCCATCATTGCCCCTAAAATTAATCCGCCGATTATTGTAAGAGCAAGTAAAGTGATTCCAACCCTTATACTTACTATAAAGCCAAGTGCAAGTATAAGCACGGGTGTAACTATTGCCTGAGAGCTATCTGGAATCATGTGGGCTACAACCTGATGTGTTTGTGCGGCATTATCATCTATGATCTTTCTTATTTGACCAGATGGATTTAAATCAAAGAACCTAAAACTTGCTTTCTCTAAGCCATCAATCCCCCTTTTTCTTAAATTTGTTTCAAGCCTAAATCCCAATACGTGAGAAAACATTCCTGAAACAAAATAAAATATCGCTCCACTTGTTAGTGTAATAACAGATTTTAATGCTAAGCTCTCTGCACCTGATAAATTTGAATTAATTATTAACTTATCTAGAAATTTGTAGATTAAATAATATCCATATACTGTAAGTGCAGCAGATATAGCAGAAAAAACTATAGCTAAAACCCCAAGATATTTTTTATCCTGTACATAAGCAAATAGTTTTTTGTAAATCTTCATAATCATATCTCCTTTCTTTGATGTTCCTTTTAGATATAAATTTTCTTAGTTGATAATAACTATCATTGCTTTTCTATTATACATCGGCTATAATTAATAATACAATAGTTTTGAATTAATAAAGCTAATTGGAATATTGTCTAAAAGGGATATGTGAATTATGAGTTACTATGATTTTGTAAAAGATTATATGAAAGTAGATGAATGTAAAAATAATAATAAGTATTCAAGTGCAGGGCACACTTTTTGTTGGAAAAAAGAGGATTCAACTTATGCAGATGGTCTATATTGGTTTTATGAAGGAGATGAATTTATTATTGATGTCCATGATTTTTATATCAGAGAAGAAGTTATACAAAATAGTACCTATAGTATGGCAGACTATGTTTCAATTTATTCAAGTTACATTGTCAGTGCAAACGGGGAGAGATTTAGTCCTTATCAAACTTTGACCGCAAACTCCTTATGCACTCTTGATTTTGATAATATAAGAGATGATTTTGTATTTTTATTACATGAGAACTGCTATTATCTTGCTGTATCTATTGGATTTAAAAGAGAGCTCTTAGAAAAACATCTATCATCTATTAATATTAACCCAGAATCATTTTATTCATCTTTACTTGAAACGAATCAAATTGTACTTACAAAGTCTTTAGAAAAAGTGGCACTGGAAATATTAAATTGTAAGATGGATACCCCCGCTGCAGAATTTTTCTTTAATGCAAAGGCAAATGAGTGGATAAGTATAGTGATTGACACATACTTAAATAGAAAAAAATATAAAATTGAATCTGATGATAATAAAGCACTTGAAGATGTAGTAAGATTCTTGGATGATCATTTCGCTATGAATGTAAATCAAGAAACCCTTGAAAAAATATCTAAAATGAGCGGAACAAAATTAAAAAATTTGTTCAAAGAAAAATATGGTCAAAGTATTACAGAATACACCCAAAGAAAAAGAATGAATGTAGCTGAAACTCTTCTCTTAAATACGGATCTCCCTATAAAAGAAATTGCAGAATCTGTTGGATACACATCCCATAGCAAATTTTCCATTTATTACAAAAGATATAAAGGAAAACTTCCTAGTGAAGTCCGTAATTTAGCTTGTAAACATCACAATTTAAAATGCGATTATTGTGATTAAACTAATTTTTCTATTTATATGCATTTATTTTATATGATTTTATATATTTGTATGGTCTGAATAAATTTGATTTAAAAAATGGATAAAAAAATTAAGGAAGTCCGAAGAGGGGCTGTAAATAATTTTGTGTCCAGTTTTATGGGTACACATCAATCTCAGGATTTAGGTTGACACACAAAATTATTTACAGATACAAACTTTTCTTTTAAAAGAAATTTTAACCCTATTTTTAATTTCCCCCTCCTAAACAATATAATTTCAAAATGTTTTTAAATCTATATTATGATTTTATTAATATTTTGTTAATTTTTTATTATAATAAGAAAGTAAAGTCCATAATATTGTGCTAGTAAATTTTACACAACATTATGGACTTGACATAAACTTAGTACTATAAAAAAATAATATATATTTATCTAAATTAATTAATACCTACTAAAGTATTTTTTCTGCAAGTAGAATTGTTCCGCCTAAACTTTCTACTTCTTTGATAAGTTTAAAGCCATTCTTTTTCCAAAAAGCTTTTGACTGAGGATTTCCTTTGTCAATGCCTAGGCGAACTTTTATTTTTCCTATTTTTTTAACATAAGCTAGAACACTTTGAATTATTTCAGATCCGATACCTTGACCTTGGTATAAAATATTTACCATAAAAAAGCCAATAAAACAAGTTTCTTCGTCTAGATAAGCATCTAAAATATCTAAAACAGCAACTAATAGTTCATCTTCGAAAAACCCTAAATAATATTTATTATCTTCATTTACTCCTTCAGGTTTTAGGTAAAGGTCACTTAGGATTTGTTCCCTACTTATCTCTGCCTGGCAGTAACGATAATATAACTTATTGCCTTGGCATAATCTGTATATGGTTTCAATATCATTTTCTGTAAGTTTTTCAACATTATAAGTTTTACTCATGTTTTTTATGTTTAACATTTTTGTCACCTTGAATTCTTCCTCTTTAAATGAAAATTATCTTCTCGTCAATTCCACAACAAGCAAATTGAAATACTCTTATCCGAAGGATTGGCATTGAGAATCTGGATGAGGCTAAAATTATTTTAGCACAAATAAATGATTATAAGCTAATTAATAGTTATAATACTCCGTGCTCACGATGAAATTATATATTCTTTACCATCTTCTTAACCTAGGTAATCTTTCATTTTCATTTCCTGTATTTTGAAATTCTTTACTTGTTCAATGAATAAATAATAACTCTTTTCCATCTTTTTCAGGATATATTTATGTTCAGGTTTTCCTCTATATATTAATTTGTTATGTTATAATGAAATTAGTTATGAAAGGAGGTTCTCATGGACAAAATTTTGATTGGCAATGGGAATACGGAAAACTATATTCTTTTAAATAAAATAAATCGACACGGACTAATCAGCGGCGCTACTGGAACTGGAAAAACCGTAACTCTAAAGGTGCTTACGGAAGGTCTCTCTGACGCTGGAGTTCCGACCATTCTTGCGGATGTGAAGGGCGATCTTGCAAATATTTCAATGCCTGGCAAGATGAATGACAAATTAAATTCAAGGCTTGAGGAACTTGGTATCTCTAATTTTGATTTTAAAAATTATCCTGTAAATATGTGGGATATCTACGGCGAAAAAGGAATTCCACTTAGGGTTACTATTTCAGAGATGGGCCCTCTTATGCTCGCAAATATTTTAGACCTAAACAATACGCAGGCTGGAGTTTTAAATATTATTTTCAAAGTTGCCGACAGTGAGGGTCTTCTATTAATCGATTTAAAGGATCTTAAACAGATGATAAATTTTGTCGGTGAAAATAAGGACGAGATTAGTAGGACCTACGGAAATGTGGCTAGTCAAAGTCTCTCTGCAATTTCTAGAAAGCTTTTGTTTATTGAAGATGCTGGCGGAGATTTATTCTTTGGAGAACCTGCGATAGACATCGGCGATTTTATTAGAACAGATCCAAGTGGTAAGGGTGTTGTAAATATTTTAAATGCTACAAAATTGATCTCAAATCCACTTCTCTACTCCATGCTTCTCCTATACTTGCTTTCAGAAATCTATGAAAACTTCCCAGAACTTGGAGATTTGGACAAACCTAAGCTTGTATTTTTCTTTGACGAAGCGCATTTACTATTTAACAACACGCCAAAAGTTTTACAAGACAAGATTATCCAAGTCGTTCGTCTCGTGCGCAGTAAAGGAGTGGGCGTCTTCTTCATCACACAAAATCCTCTCGACATACCAGAATCCGTTTCATCACAACTTTCCAACAGAATCGTACATCAACTAAGAGCTTATTCTCCAAAGGAACTAAAGGCGATAAACGCTGTTGCAGACACATTTAGACAAGATGAATCCATGGATATAAAAGAAGAAATCATAAATCTTAGGACCGGAGAAGCATTGGTTTCATTTGCCGATGAAAGTGGTGCACCAACTTTGGCAGACAAGGCACTAATCCTTCCGCCCCACTCATCCTTTTCAACACTAACCGATGAGGAGTATAGAGTCTTGGTTAATTCTTCTCCACTTTATACAAAGTACAAGGAAGCAATTGACAGAGAATCCGCCTACGAAATTCTTTTAGAAAGAATTGAAAAAGAAAAATCGGAAGCTGAAAAAGAAAAAATAGACGCCGAAAGACAGAAAGAACTTGATGCTCAAAAAAAAAGAATTCGAAAAAGCACAGAAATCCAACCGAAGCCAAAAGACTTACTTCGATAAGGGCATCGACTCCATGCTCGGCACCATTACGAGAACCATTGGTCGTGAAATCGCAAGAGGCCTCCTAGGTTCCATTAAAAAAAGACGATAAGATAAAAAGGCAGGAACAAAGTCCTGCCTTAATATATTTTCTTAATTCTTAAATGTGTTTGATATTTTCTAATAATAATTTTTTCATCTCAAATTTGAAATTTCTGCAATATCTATCTCACAGCCACAACTCATCGATATCTATCTAGAAACTCAACCCTAGCGATTTCTCGGTTGACCTATCCGTGGGTAAATTCCCAAGAAGCCTTCAATTAGCCCGATGTCAAATTTTACAGATTTCCTAAAAATCTTAGTACTACTTAAATTTTGCAGTTATTTTTCTTTAACCTTTGACATCAATACTAAACTCTCAACACGGCTTGAGACAATAACATTGATACCATGTGTCATTGCCAAGTTATCTAAATCTCCACTTTTCATAGGTAAGTTATGCTAGGTTTGCATCTTTGCAAACTTGAATTTACCGATTTTAGACAGGGAGATTTTATCTCCCCACCATCATAAATCTTTTTCGTTTAGAAAAGTTGTCCCGGTTGCTTAAGTTTCTCTTTTTATGGAAAACCCTTATCAAACTCTTCAGCTTCTGCTTCATCTACAAAATATCCTGCAGGTGTTTCATACTCTCCAGTTATGCCATCTAAATAACCCGGAATCAACTCCTTGCAAAGAAAGAACGATGTATCTTCACCCTCTGGAAGTCCATGATAACGAATACCGAATTTGCTAGCATAAGTGAATCCACTCTTTCCATAAAAGTCAACGTTACCTTCAAAGCATACTGCACCAAATCCCATCTTATAAGCCTTATCAAGACAATAGTCCAGCAATATCTTGCCATATCCCTTCCTCTTAAGCTCGGGTGTGATGCAGATAGGCCCCATGGTTACGATTGGAATATCCCTTCCATCATCAGCCTTAATCACCGCTTTCATGAAAATGTTCTGTCCGATCAGCTTACCATTAAGCTCCATCACATAATCCAATTCTGCAATGAAGTCAGAATTATTTCGCAATTGATTCAGAACAAAATGCTCCAGACAACCTGGACGGTACACATTCCAAAATGATTCTCTTATAAGGTTTTCTACTTCACGGTATTCTTCTTTTTTCTCCAAACGTATTGTAATGTTATTTTTATTCATTCTTTATTTCCTCCTTAATGTTGTTAACTTCAACTGCATTCCTGCGGGAGGTTGTATTTGACTGTATCTGCAACCTCCCGGTTACGCTACAATCTCCATTGTGTTGTACTTGATCAAAAAGCACTCTCCTTAAAATTAATATTTATATTTAAGCCTAAATGGCAAAAATAACTACGTAAAACAGACTCCGATTTGTAACTTTAGTAAAAACATAATAACACACGCAGTCTTCAATGCTCTATTGGAAATACAAACTTTCCTGAGATTTTACCTGGTCTCAAAATAGCCCATAAATACGCTACTCTCGATATTTATTCGTTTTAATTCTTTACTTTTGACAGCAGACATACGCACTCGATATGGATTGAGTTGTCAGTTAGGATGAATTTTGATATTTTTCCAAAAGACTCGTATGTGGGAATATGTCCAATTAGTATTCATCTTATGATCTATTATATCATTCTTAAGCACAGAAAAAGCAGCCCATAAAAGAGCTGTTTAGGTTATTATTTTCTTGTTTTAGTTATATTACTTATATAGATGACCTACAAATATGGCTATAGGCAGTAATAAGATTAACATAATATTCAACACTATAAATAATCTGTCCTTTTCCTTTACCCCAAATATTAAACCTATTAGTCCAATAATTGGGCAGACAAACATTGATGTGAGTCCAGTTGGTCTTATACTGGTATAGCTTTCAAATATATCGACTGGAAGTAGGTAAGAAAGAGCAAAAATTGCGATTCCGACTACATATAATTTATTACTGATTTTTTCTTCATATAATCCTCTTTTTTTGAAATTATATTGTTCGAATTAAATCTATAGTCGGTCTGTCTAAAATTCTCTTTAAAGAAAAATGATAGATGATTAGATTAATACCATAGACGACTAGTGAGAATCCTAAGAAACTTTTATAGTCATAATATTTTATTAAAGTACTCATTCTTAAATCAGAAGCGATTATCGATATTATAAACATAACTCCTAAGCTCACCATAATAGAAATTATAAAGGATTTTACCTGCTCTCCAATAAATTCTTTTTGATAAATACTCTTTAACTCATCCACATCCATACCACATGAGTAGAGACTTCCGATTTCTTTTTTTCTGCTCATGAGACTTAAATTAATGGATGAGTATCCATTGGTGATATTTAGTACAAAGATGATTGATGCAATTCCTATTACAATTTTTATTAGACTTTTCAAATCATTATATTCATTTTTTGCGGTCTGCTCACCTGTTGTGATATTAAAGCGATCTTCTGGTGAGATTTTACTTCTAATCATGGCCTCTACATATTCTTTTACATCTTTGGTATCAGAATCTTTTACCTTCATATTTAAAGTATAGGCATACTCTGAATATTTTTCATCGCCGGACTCTTCCATCAGTTTAAAATAAGTGTCAAAATCTGTATAAACTTTTACATCAAAGGGCATTGTTCTCGACTTATATTTTCCCAAATCTGTTATAGTCTTTGAAATTTTAATAGTCTTATTATAATCATTTTCAAAGTTAATGTCTAAAGTCTGTGGGTTTTCAAAATATGGAATTCTCTTTGCCTTTGCTATTGGAATAGAGGAATCTTCTTGAATTGTATTGTAGAGGACAAATTCGCCCTTCTTTCCTCCAAGTTCTTTTAAGTCTTTTTCTTCTAAGGCGATGATAAACCCATCCATACCCTTTGCCTTATATTTTTTTATATTCTTTTTCGCTTCCTCATCTAATCCAACTGCCTTTGCTTCTTTTGAGAATTCGTTATTGTTTTCTACTTGAACATACTTATCTTTTGAAATATAAGACTTTTCGTTAGGAATTTTATCTACAATTTCTTTTAATATTTTTGGGACTTGGTTATTTTCACTAAAATAGTCCACGGAAAAATTATAGCCAGCATCGTAATGCGAAAAATTTCTGTAGTATGTTGAGATGCCTATGATAATTATAAAAACCGAAATTATAATTATCCCTATTGCAGAAATATATCGTTGTGATTTTATTGATGCCAAGTTGTTGAGTTTTAATTCCTTCCAAAAATCTTTTGCTCTTTTCTTCTTAGACTTTGAAAAGTCTATATTTCCTCTTATGCCGTCTATAATGTTTATTTTAGAAATCTTTTTCGCAGGGGATTTAATAGCTAGTGCTACAATCACAAAGGAAACTACAAGTATTGCCAAACTTAATAAGGGATTAAATTTCATTACTTCAAAGGCACTTACTCCTTCGCCTATTGTTATGTTTTTATACAAACAATACATAAAGAAAAATCCTGCAGTATGTCCTAAAAGTATTGGAATTGCAGTTATAATAAGTCCTTCCTTTAGAAGTAAGAAATAAATTTGTCCATTGGTAGATCCTATAGACTTATAAATAGAAAGCTCTCTAATCTTCCTTAGTCCCCAAACCCAAAATATATTTTTTATAAAAAATACAAAGATTGCTATACATCCAAGAACTGATAGAACAAGAACAGCCTGGCTCATTATATTTTGTAAGGGTTCGTTTTCTACTCCATAATAGTTTATAAGACTTTTAGAAAATTCTAAATGAACATCTTTACCAAGTATTTTGTTTATTTCATTTTGCATCTTATCTTTATTTTTGTAAGCTTCTTCGAAAGAATTAAACTTTATAAATGTTCTAAATATAGGCATTTTATCTTGTAACCCTAGAGCAAAATTCAGTTTACTGTACTTGTTGTAGACATCTCCGTAAACACCAACTAAAGTAAAGCTTTTAGAACCTTGGCTCTCAAATTTTTCTCTGTCAGTATTTGCACTTGTGGGACCTATCTCTTCGCCATTTAGAAACCTTTTGCCCAAATCAAGTTCTAGTTTGTCGCCTATTTTAAGTTTATTTTTCTTTACTAGGCTTTCAGATAGTACAATTTCGTCTTCCTTTTCAGCAAATCTGCCGTGGGTAAGTCTCGAATACTCTCTCATCTTATTGATTGCTTGGTCTTGGTAGTTTATAACGACTAAGTCGTCAGCAAGTTTTCCATTATCAGGATTAAGAGACATTTTTCCGACCAAGTCTATATCTTCAATGGATTTTAACTTTTCAACATCTTCATTTGAAAGTTCTTCTTTAATCTCCCCATGATAAAAGCTTGAGGACATGTAATAACCATAGTTTGCTCTCATATTTCTATATCCGTAATAAAAAATTACAGTGAAAAACAGACTTACAATAAATAAGGAAATAAAAATAGGGAAATTCTTTTTATTCATTTCTTTCATCTCCTACAATTTTTCCATCGACTATTGTAACAATGCGATTTGCTTGCAAGGCTATTTCTTCGTCATGTGTGATTAGGATAATCGTCTGTTTTAAGCTTCTATTGAAGTATTTAAAAATTTCTATAATTTCCTTGGAATTTTTCCTGTCCAAATTACCTGTTGGTTCATCCGCTAATATTATAGATGGATTATAGATAAGACTT